>JALVKK010000092.1 GCA_027033875.1 Flavobacteriales bacterium | reverse complement strand
TCGTACAGTCCCGTTTTTAATTTTTCCATGCCGTTATTGTTGGAATATCGCAATTTTTTGATTGACCGCTACACTTTAAGTTTAGATACCGGTATCCAGATAGAGCTTACCAAAGGGGCTACGATAAGCGAATCTTACGATGATTATTACATCACAAGCGTTCAAAATCCGGGGAGTTGGAATGTAGATTTTGTTGCAAAAGCAGGCTGGTATTTTCAATTCAGACCGGTTATGGTTCAAACATCCGTTGTTTACAAACATCGTTTTGTTGATCAATATCCCGGCACTTATAGCTTCAAAAACTTCAAGAATATCCCTGATTTTACCGGTAAATTCATTCAAAAAGGCGATTACGTCGGATTGAGTTTCGATGTCTTTTTTCATCGTCGCGGACGTGAAGTCGGTATGGGCTGTCGTGGCAATACGCAAAGCAGACTCGTAAAAAAACGTCAAGAACGAATGTTTAAAGAAAAAGAAAAAATACGCAGACGTCAAGAAAAAATAAAACGAAAAAACGAAAAAAGAATGCGAAAAAGAGCGCAAAAACGTTGGGGTAGATAGCCTACAATAATCATAAAAATACTTTGTTTTTATAATTCAACAAAAAATCTTATTTTTACCCGAAAAATAAGACCATGTTGATAATTGGTATAGCCGGTGGTACCGGTAGCGGCAAAACAACGGTAGTCAATCAGATTGTCAAAGAATTTGCCAATGACGATGTAGGAATCATCTCACAAGATTCGTATTACAAAGACAACAAACATCTATCGTTGGAAGAACGGGCAAAAATCAATTTTGACCACCCGCGTGCTATTGATTTTGAATTGTTGTTTGATCACTTAACAAAACTCAAAGCCGGTAAAACCGTTGAACAACCGGTCTATTCATTCGTACAACACACCCGTACCGGCGATACCGTTTTGACACACCCGCGTAAAGTTATGATTGTAGAAGGTATCTTGATTTTTAACAACAAAAAATTACGCGATCTGTTTGATGTTAAGCTATATGTTCACGCCGATTCCGACGAACGTCTCATCCGGCGCATCAGACGTGATGTCAGTGAACGCGGTAGAACCGTTGACGAAGTCTTATCACGTTATCAAACAACCCTGAAACCTATGCACGAACAGTTTATCGAACCGACCAAAGCCTATGCCGATTTGATCATTCCAAACGACAGGCGCAACAAAGTCGCTATCGATGTAATTGTCAGTCTAATTAAAAATAATATCTGATGAAACGCGAATATATCAAATATCTAACCAATCGTTTTGTTATTGCCCTTATCGTTTTTGTAGCTTGGATAAGTTTTTTTGACGATAACTCATTGTTATATCTGCACCGACTCAACAAGCAAGTAAAAACTTTGGAAAATAAAAAAAATTTTTACACCAAAGCCATCAAAGAACAAAAACAAACTATAAAAGACCTGCATAACGACCAAAAACTACAAAAATATGCCCGTGAAAAATTGTTGATGAAACAAGAAGGAGAAGATATTTATCTTATTGACAGCAATAAAGAAAATGAAAATAATTAGTAAATAGATAACTGTTGCAATGTCTGATTTATTTAAAGAATTTAACAAAGTCGGTTCCAAAGAATGGAAACAAAAAATACAAGTCGATTTGAAAGGTTTGGATTATCAAACTTTGATCACCAAAACACCTGAACAAATCGATATCAAACCCTTTTATCATTTCGACGACTTTATAACATCGGTGCAACCGGCAACTTCTCAATTTACAATATGTCAAGAATTGACTATCAACAATACGAAAACCGCCGGAAAAATCGCCCGTAAAGCGCTGAATAATGGAGCCGGTATGTTCAGCTTTTATTTTGACAAAACCTTTGATATTCAAAGCCTTATTAAAGACTTAGACCCATCGACTTTGATTTTTAAAGCCGATATGCTCGATACGGATTTTTTGATAAAACTCTACGAGCAAACCAATGGAAAAAGTCAAATTTTCGTTGATCCTATCGGACATTTTGTTCGATTTGGCAATTGGTTTGAAAACGAAAGCAAAGATTTTGAAAAACTCAATATTTTACAAAATTATTTTCCAGACACATATCGTTTTATAGAAATAAGCAGTTATCATTATAAAAATGCCGGTGCTTCCATTACACAAGAACTGGCATATTCATTTTCTCATGCCGTTGAATATATCGAAAAATTAGGCGTAGCAAGTTTAAATCAAATCCAATTTGCCGTAGCCAACGGCTCTCATTACTTTTTTGAAATTGCCAAACTTAAAGCTTTGCATTATCTATGGCAACTTATTGGTAATGAATATCATAATAATGTAACACCGAAAATTTACACCCGTCCGTCCATACGCAACAAAAGCATTTTTGACCCGTATGTCAACATGCTTCGAACAGGTATGGAAATGATGAGTGCCGTACTAGGTGGAAGTGATTTCGTCGCCAATATGCCTTTTGATGCCGTGTATAAAAAAAGTAATGAGTTCAGCGAACGTATTGCCCGTAACCAATTGATTATCTTACAAAAAGAAGCCGGATTTGAAGCAGCGTCAGATAGTACGGAAGGTAATTACTATATTGAAGAAATTACATCTAAATTGGCAAACAAAGCGCTTGATATTTTTAAACAAATAGAAAAAGCCGGTGGTATTTTATCTCAATTGTACAAAGGTAAAATTCAACAAAAAATAATGGAAAGCGCCGATAAAGAACAAAAATTATTTGATGAAGGAAAACTCGTCTTGGTAGGGACCAACAAGTACCCGAATACCAAAGAAACCAAACCGGAAATTGATTTTTATCCGTTTATGAAAAAGCGTAACGGTCAAACATTAATCAGTCCTGTTGTTCCAAAACGTCTTGCGGAAAAAACAGAACAAGAACGACTCAAACAATCGGGTATTGCTTACTAATCGGAAATTATGAAGTATGCCATCATAGATTTGGAAACCACCGGTGGAAAACCCGCTGACGAAGCTATAACCGAAATAGCAATTTACATATTTGACGGCAACAATATCACGGACAGATTTATCAGTTTGGTCAATCCCGAACGTCCGATTCATTGGTATGTACAAAAACTGACCGGTATCAACAACAAGATGCTAAGACGGGCGCCTAAATTTTATGAAATAGCCAAACAAATTATAGAAATTACGGAAGGGGCTGTTCTTGTAGCACACAACGCATCGTTTGACTATCGCGTTCTAAAAAAAGAATTTGACCGTTTGGGTTACAAATTTGAACGTCCGACATTGTGTACGGTCAAACTGAGCAAAGAAATATTTCCAAAATTAACATCTTATAGTTTAGGCAAATTGTGTCAAACGCTACATATACCGGTATCAGACCGCCATAGAGCTTCCGGAGACGCTTTGGCTACGGTTGAATTGTTTAAAATGATACTAAACAAACAACGCAATCTGCTCGACCGCATTGAGACGCCCGGCATATCGCCGGTCAAAAAAATCAAAAAAGATATTGTCCGTACCATCGATAACCTGCCTGCAAAAAAAGGTATTATCTATTTTTATAACAAATACGACCGTATAATCAGTATCAACGCAACCGGTAATATACAAAGAAAAGTCAAGCAAATATACATAAAAAACAACCCGAAAGCTTTGGATATGCAACAACAAATCAACCGGATAGAATACGAACTTTTGCAAGGCAATTTGATCAGCCGTGTGATTGCTTGGCATTATCGCTTTAAAGAAAATCCGATTTTTTCGCCTTGTACCAAAATAAAATTTAAGCATCCGCACAGATTTTCAAACAAGCAAATGATTTTGATTGATAAAGGACATTATACCGGCGAAAAATCATATATTTATATTGAAAATCAACAAGTTATAGGTTACGGTTTTTTTGATTTGGAATGGCAAAAACAAGATTTGGAAGTCTTAAAAAATCGACTGACACCTGTTACAGACCATCCGTCTTTGCATAAAATTATTCAAGATTATCTCGATAAATACAAGTTGGAAAAAATTATTAGATTTGAAAGTTAGTTAGGGGAAAGGGGAAAGTGCGAAGGGGAAAGCGACAAAGCGACAAAGTGCGTAGAGACGTTTTGGTAAAACGTCTGAATTGAAAATTGAAAATGAAAAATTGAAAATTAATAACGTAGAAATATTGCACGCAACGTCTGAAAAATTAATAATCTGTACCTCGATACAATCCCCCCGACTTTTGTTGGTGGAATCACTTAATGACCTACAGAGGTAGGTCGCTGAGTGCTGAGAGCGTAGCGAACAGTGTACCGAAGCGCCGGTCATTTCGATACAATACCGATTGTCATCGGTATCACTCAATGACCTTTCTATAGGAGCAGAAATAAAAGTGACTGAGTGTCCCGAAGTTACCGAAGCCCCGATACCGACAATAGTCGGTACAGGCTATCAAATAACCCCCGATGAGAATCGGGGCAGGCAAATAACCAGATAACCAATATAACCAATTAACCAAAATGACTATAACAAACTTATTCAACATTAAATATCCAATCGTTCAAGGTGGTATGATTTGGGTCAGCGGTTGGCGGCTGGCAACAGCCGTGAGCAATGCCGGCGGATTAGGCCTCATCGGCGCCGGTAGTATGTATCCTGATGTTTTACGCGAACATATTCAAAAAGCTAAGCAACATACCGATAAACCTTTTGGCGTCAATGTTCCCCTACTCTATGCTGATATTGAAGAAATTATTCAAATCATCATTGACGAAGGCGTTAAAATCGTCTTTACGTCTGCCGGCAATCCGAAAAAATGGACAGGACACTTAAAATCACACGGTATTAAAGTCGCACATGTGGTCAGCAGTGTCAAATTTGCCCAAAAAGCAGAAGCCGCCGGTGTCGATGCCATCGTAGCCGAAGGTTTTGAAGCCGGCGGGCACAACGGACGCGAAGAAACCACAACTTTAACATTGATTCCGGCAGTGAGACAAGTCGTAAAGATTCCGGTGATAGCAGCAGGCGGTATTGCAACCGGTAAACAAATGCTAGCCGCTATGATTATCGGTGCTGACGGCGTACAAATGGGGAGTAGATTTGTAACCTCAGAAGAATCATCAGCGCATCGGAATTTTAAAGAAGCCGTGCTAAAAACAGGAGACGGAGATACCATACTAACTTTAAAAGAGCTTGCCCCTGTTCGTTTGATAAAAAACGAATTTTACCATCGTTTAGCCGAATTGTACAAAACATGTCCTACCGAAGAACAACTCAAAGAACTTTTGGGACACGCCCGTGCCAAAAAAGGCATGTTTGAAGGCGACCTGATAGAAGGTGAACTCGAAATAGGACAAGTAGCCGGTATCATCAATGATATTAAACCGGCAGGTAATATTGTACGTGAAATCATTAAAGATTATTATTCCGCTTTGGAAGATATACAAGGATTATCCAAATTCCAAATATGAAAAATATCTGAAAATTTACAAATAAAATACAATGAAAAAGTAAGTTTTTGACAATTTTATTACCCGCAAAGTAAGAGAATCGATTAAATAATACTTAAAAAAAACAAACTGTTATTAGCATATTTTCAAAAACCAGATATTTTTCATTACCCGCACGGGTAAAAAACGCCAAAATACGGGCAAACGTGAGACTTAACAAGTAATATAGACTTTTTTTTTAAATAAATTTGTTGTGTAAAAACAATATGCTTATGAAGAAAAAAAGTCAAAGAACACAAACAAAGTTATTCAAAAGTACACAAAGCGTGAAACCCCTATGTTTAACTCAAAATTTGACAACTGATGTGTAGTCAAATTATATTGACCGGTGATGTTGCGGAATATTACCGGAATTTGCAACAAACTTTGATTCAATCGGGATTTTCAGTTGCAAACATATCCAAAGCCTATCAAGTTTTGGAAGCTATCAAAGATAGCAAGCCGGATGTTGTAGTCGCGGCTGAATATTTGCAGGACGATGATGATATATTCTATTTGTCCGAACAAATGGCCAAACTAAATATTCCGGTCATTTTTATCGCCGGCAACGACGATAAACAAATTTTCGAATTGGCAATGAACGCCGGAGTTACGGCTTATTTTACCAAAAAAAGACACAATCAAATTGATTTAATCCGTCAAGTTCAATTGCTGGTTCAGATGCAGAAAGCACAAAGTGCAAATTATCTGCATTTTTCCCAATCAGGAATACCTAAAATAGGTATAACCGGACTGACGACCTATTTGCAAAAAATTAAAAACATGGGATATAATGAAATCTCGCGAAAGGTTGTCCGGTACGAAAACATTATCTGGTTTTCGAATGACAAGAACCATCTGAAACATACCAATTATATCTGGTTTGAAGATGTAAAAGGACACATTTACTACCTAAAAGAATCCTTGAGTGGTATCTATCAGCAACTACCACACTATTTTGTACGAATCAATGACAGTTATATCATAAACATGATGCCGGATTATCTGGAAGGTCGTATCAATGGTAGTAATATCGTCGTAAAAGGACAAAGATTCGGCATTTCAAGAACCTATAAAAATCTTTTTGAAAAAAAATATAAAACGTTGTACGCTTGAATCTGTCTTATATAATAAAATCATATAAATCAACCTAAAATTCACAAGTCGGGAACAAGCCGAAAAGCTGACTATAATATTCCGGAGTAGGCAAATATAAAAAATTAGAGTTGTATGAAAAAAAGTGAAACTTTCTTATCTATTACGTACATTTTATCAGGTTCCTTACTGTTAGTATTTAATGACATTACTGATAATTGGTTGGGAAAAATCTTGGTCATCATCGGTTATATCTTATATTTTATAGGATTAAACAAATTGATAGCCGGATTGGATGAAACCGGTCAAAAAGGCGCCAAAAATTTAAAAACCGCTATTATTCTTGGTATTGTTGGTGCTGTTATAGGCTTTATTCCGATTATTGGGGTTTTAGGAGGTATATTTTATCTTATCGGTTTTATATTCCAATTAATGGGATTGTTAAAATTAAAAAAATCAGAATCAACCGGAGCTGAAGGCGTCAAAGGCATCAACCTTATTTTGATAGCTGTCATAATCGGCATCTTACAAGGTCTTTTGGGCTATTTACCCGGCGTTGGAGACTTTTTGGTGTTTCTGATTGCAATCTTTTACATCATCTTTATAATCCTGGGGTGGATTAATGTCCAAAGAGGCATTTATTTAAAAATGCATGGCACAAATGAACCAAGTTAAATATCAAACCTGAATGTACTTTATATAAAATTCACAACTAAAACATGTGATTTGCACGAGTCATTTACCTATTTTCATCAAATATGAGCTTTTAAAATAAATAAAGTTTGTAATAAATTAACCTTAAATATATCACTATTATGAAAAAACCACTTTTCTTTCTATTTAGCATTTTTATGTTAAGTACTTATGCCCAAAAAGATGAAATTTTCGGAGATAATTCACAAGGCGGCTATATGCAATCAGCCGGTAGTCAATCCTTTGAAGTTAGTTTTAATCCCGGAAATGTTTTTGCTACCGGCGGAGATGCTTTTTCACTGATTAACGGGACTATTAAATACCGTAGTTTTTCTTCAGCTCTAAATGCCTTTCGTTTGGGGGTTAATGTTAACTACACCGGCGTTACAAATATCCTTAGAGATGCCGACGAAGAGAATGATATCAAAGAATTAAAATCCTACACAACCGTATATGGCATAAGTATTATGCCCGGTACTGAAAAACATTTTGACGTTTCCGACCGTATTTCTCCATATGTCGGTGTTCAAGCCATATTGGGATACAAACACACCAAATATACCGAAGAATATGAAAGTGGTGATGATATTGAAACAGTTGAAATCATAAACTCTGATAATGGTGGTGCAGGAAATGGTTATTTTAAACTTGGCGCAGGCATTTTTACCGGCGTTGACTACTATTTTGTCAAACGTTTCTATGTTGGTGTTGAAATGGGATTGAAATTAGAATATTTCACCCTTCTCAATTCCAAAGAAATTTATTCCGAAGATAGCGACCTTAACGAAGAGTCATCTCATGGTCATATTATCCGGTTAACCCCCGGTTTGACTACAGGAAATATCCGTCTGGGGTGGACCTTTTAAAAATTGTTTTTCCAGGTTGTTAATCTATACATCCGGTAGCAAATTTATTTTTTGCTACCGGAGTATTTAAAAAATACTGTAAATGAAAAAGTTTTTGTATCTCATTTTATTATTATCAATTTCAACAGTTCATGCACAAAACGAAGTTTTTGAAAGTGAAGTCAGTCATCGAAACGGACTGTTATATTTTAAAGGCAAACCGCTTACAGGTAAATTATTCAGTGATGATGATAATATCCCAAACAAATGCTATTGTACTCTGGAAGCCCAATACAAAAAAGGTTTACTCAACGGATATAAAAAAACTTACTACAAAAACGGTAAACCGAAGTTTTCAGGTAAATTTGTAATGGGGGTCAAAAATGGAACCCATATTTACTATTACAGTAACGGCAAAAAAAAACAAGTTGAAAAATATGTGCATGGCAGTTTAGTAGAAAAACAACGCTACTATAAAAACGGACAAATCCAAAAAAAAGAAAAATTTAATAATGGCAAAGTCATCTCGTCCATCTTATACAACCGTGACGGCAGCCTTAAAGGTAGTAATAAAACTGTTACGCAATCTACGGCACAAGCCAGCAAAGCTCTAAAAAAGGCCAATACTCATACCGTTAAAGTTATCCCGAAAAAAAAGCAGACAAAAAATAATAAACCGAATTCAAACGCTGAAATAAAACTTATCAATTCCTCAGCAACAAGTAATTTATCTGACGGTTTGCAAAAAATTTTTTACAGCAACGGACTACCAAAAAGAATCAGTTATTACAAGGATGGTTTGCCTGTAAAAGATACTTTATTTTATGAAGAAACAGGAAATTTACAATTGGTAAAAAAATATAATGATGGGGAACTTATCCACTTGGAAAGTTATTATCTTGACAAAACTTTAGAGAAAGAAGAAAATTTTTTGAATAATAAAAAGCACGGCTTGCAAAGATATAACTATAAAAACGGACAACCTCAAAAAATAGAAGCTTACGAATATGGACAATTAACACATTCCGAGCAATACAATGAAAACGGCAGATTACTCAAAGAAGAAAATTATAAATTTGGAAAAAAACACGGCGTACAAAAAACATTTGATAAAAATGGCAAACTTGTCGAATTAAAAGAATATGACACCGGATTACTAGTCAAACATGAACGCTATACTGACAGCGGAAAAGAGTTAATACAAATACAAAATGATCTGGCCGAAATAAAAGTTTTTAATAAGCTTGATCAAATGATTAGCCTCAAATATGAAAATGTTCAAACAAAACAACCGGATAGTTTGTGGATAACTTTTGATCCCGCATCAGGCGAAAAATTGACTGAAAAAGCTTATAGAAACGGAAAATTAAGCAGAAAAGGACAGTATTTGCATAATAAGAAAAACGGTGAATGGATTACTTATTGGCAAAACGGTAAAAAAGAAACCCTAACTACTTATAAGAATGGTATCGTTGTTAAGACAAAAACACTGACTTACGCCAAGCAAATTAAAAATAATTATACAAAAGGAGATATTATTTTTTCATACAAAACTTATTTACCCAAACCTAAGGACCGATATGTATTAATACGCTTTGACAGTGTTCAATCAATATCACAAAAAGTTATCAAGAAAAAAATATTGGAAACTATTAAAAATCAAGGGCTCAAACCTGTTAAAGATGTTGATGCCGTCAAAGAATATGAACTTTATGGATTAATGCATTTTTCAAATTTTAATATCAAACTGAAATCAAAAAATAATGCCGGTAAAAAGTTTGTTTCTTTTATTGCTTTTACGCTGAAATATCAAGATTTTAAGACTGAAAAAAACTTCGAAAAATCCTATACAATTACGCCTGCAACAGCAAGAAAACCAAAATACAGCAGTCATTATACTCGTGACAAAAAAGAAGCCTTTTATGAAACTTTAAACAATTTGAATAACAATATTTTGAATTTTGTCGCAGCAAAATTTCCCTTATCGGGAATGATTAGAAAGAAAACCGGTAGTGCTACAAAAATTAGTGAGGTTTATCTCAATATCGGCTTACAACAAGGCGTTGAAAAAGGTGATTATTTTGATGTTTTAAATGATCAAGGTGCCATAAAAGCCCGCCTTAAAATTACAACGGTCTTAAAGACTGCCGCCATTGCCCGAGTGGAAGACGGTAAAGAATGGCTGGCAACATACATTCAAACTCATGATACCCCGTTGGCAATAAAATCAAAACAAAAATAATAATTATGAAAACGACCTACTTCAAAATATGCTTACTTATAGTTACTTTACCCGTTTATACCATAAGTTTTGCACAGATTGATGTTTTTGAAGATGAAATTGTAAACAAAAACAATATCATTTATTATCAAAATCAAGCCTTAACCGGTACGGTTTACAGTAATGATGAAGAAGACATCCCAAATACTTGTCAATGTACACTGAAAGCACACTATAAAAACGGCTTGCTCGATGGCGAAAAAATGGAATTTTATAAAAATGGGAAACTTAAATTTAAAGGCAATTATAAAAACGGAAAACCAACTGGCAAGCATCTAAGATATAATCAAAACGGACAAATCATAGAAAAAAGCACTTATCAAAACAGTATGCCTGTTGAACTTGTCTTTTTTGAAAATGATAAAATCATAAAAAAAGAAATTTATAAGAACGGGAAACTTGAAACCATCAAAGAATTTGATAAAACCGGTAAACTCACAGCCGAATCACACTTTAACGGCAAAGAAAGTAAATATATTGAATATTATCCGGATGGTAAAACTAAAATAAAAGGCCATTACAAAAACTTACTTAAAGACGGCACTTGGATTTATTACGACGAAACCGGACAAAAAACCATGGAACAAATTTATCTCAATAATGAATTAATCGGACAAGGTAAATATCAAAATGGTCAAAAAAACGGTAAATGGTATCAATACAGCCCTGATAAAAAAATTAAAACCATAAAAATCTATCAAGACGGAAAGTTAATTGACACCAAAACTGAAAACAGTGCTTATACCATTAAAAATTATAAATTTAAACAAGGCGAAATACTGCTTTATAGACAAAATAAGATTACCGGTGATTCATTATATTATGTCTTGAACCCCATGATAAGACCTGATGACCCGGAAGAAATCAAACAAGTAAAAGCAATCATAACCGCCCAAATAAAAAGACGTGTGGATAGTGCACCAAATGACCTCAATTCGATTTCGGATAAAAGTATATCAAAACGAATTGAAATTCATGATGTTGTAATTAATTTTTCGACTATAAAACATCCACGTTCACGTATGGTTAATGGCAAAGAACAAAAATATTATGAATATGAAGCATATGCCACGGTTGATTTTAAGATTTTTGTATATCCGATAGATAGCAATATTGCCGATATTATGTACTTCAGTGCCGATTCACAAGGCAGTTTGGCGGCAGGCTTACTAACGGGTATTGCCAATGCATTCCCTCATACACGTGATGAAGCTCTTAATAAAATGCTCAGACATATCAACACCTATAAATTTGCTGTAAAATATTTACCGGCTTATACAACTATTGCCGAAATCAAAACTAAGGGTAGCAAAAAAGTCAAATCTATCAAAACTTCCGATGGTTACTTTAACAATATTCTTAAAGGCGCCTACTTTCAAGTTTATGACCAAGAAACAGGAAGTTATAAAAGTCTTATTAAGATTTATAAAGCCGAAAGCAACTTTACTTTCGGAAAGGTCAGAAAGGAAGGCGATTGGCTTAAAAACTATATGAATGAGCATCCTCAACCTTGGTTAAAAGAAGTTAAACCTTAAAAAAATAATCAAAATATCTCATAATTAATCAAAAACATACAGCTATGAAACAATCTTTTTTATCCGCTCTTGAAAATAAGTATTACTATGGAGTCAGCCGGTATTTTTGGCACATTGTCATAATCCTGGGGATTTTAGGCATGGGAGCCGGTATCTTGGTATATTTTTGGACACTTGTTCCACCAAGCAAACATAAAGTTGTTAAACAAAGCCCACCTCCCAAACCCGCTTATCCTCAACTAAAAGAAGTAACCTTGAAAGACATTCTTAAATTGTTACCCAAAAAAACAGTTGAAACACCCCAACCGGAAGAAGAAAACACAGAAGAACCGTTTGATACCGGTAACTACCAAGAAGAACAAGAAGTCGTCAAAATTGATTCGGCAGCCTTAGCTGCATTCAACAGGGCATTAGGACAAACCAAAACACTGATTCCCTATGAAAAGAATAAAGATTTTTGGGAAGATCTTTATAAAAAAGAATTTAATAGCGAGAGAGATAAGAGGATGTACCGGAAAACACACAATCCTAAGTTGTTTCATTCCGTGTTAGTCAGACAGGGGTTTAAAACACAATATGTAAAATTTACAGACCGACAAAAACTCAAATCTTACTACGATAAAGCAGATTTGTTAAGCGCTTACAATCAACTATTAGGACGTTTAGACAGTGTTAACCGTAAAAGCTTTATTTTAAAAGCCGGCTTACAATTACCGGTCAATAGTTTGGGAAGCCATGAAATAGAAAGACGTCTGAAAGCAATCGGTAGCTTGATAGAAAAAATCCCTGCAGATGAACAATTAAAAACTTTTGATCTCTTATGGAAATTTATCCGTAACAACCCAAATGACGGTATTCCGCTTATTGACTATCTTTCACAAGACATCGATAAAATACCGTATCCTAAACGCACCGCTTTTATCAAAAATGTATTGCGTGAATATATCTCGTTTTACAACAATAATTTATATGGCTTAAAAGAAGCCACCAATCATTTTTACAAACAGATTCCAAATATTGAGGTGGATATGTTGCCAACTGCCTTAAAAATATACTACAAATTATACCGGAAAAATAATAAAGAACGGACTCGTGAAATTTCTAAAATAAATCGTGATTATAACCAAACACTTGCCAATATAGAAAACCAATATCAACAAGCATTGGCACAAGCAAAAGCTGATTACATGAGAGCTAATCACACGAAAAAAACTTGGCGTGAATGGAGTTATAAAGGTATTTTTGCCGGATTCCTAAGTTTATTGATATTTAGTTTGGTATTACTCATTTTATCCATGATAAGAAATGTCAACCGCTTAACCGAAGCCATGTACGAACAAAATCATAATATTCAAACACAATTAAAAACTGTATTAGACAAGCAGGAAAATACGGCAAAATCCCAACCGGAAAAACCTACAAAAACGGAAGAAAATCCTGATAAAAAAACCGATTAAACACCTAGTCGGGAACAAGCCGAAAAGCCGACTATAATATTCCGGAGTAGGCATCATTAAAATTTATTGCAATGAAAAAAATATTTATTTTAAGTTTATTTTATTTTATGTCGCAAATATCCTTTTCTCAGGTATTTGTTAATGAAACTAACATCAATGAAAAAGCAGGTACTTACATCCAATTGGTTGGTGTCAATACATCTTTATTTGGAACCAAATATCAAATTTATGTTGATTACGGTCAAAAAGTAAAAAATTTCAAATCTTACAAAATCAAAGATGCTACGGGTAAAGTCAAAAAATTCAACACCATGATGGACGCATTAAACTTTATGTATGACAACGGCTGGGATTTTGTAAATTATAACGCTGAAATAATAAGTGGTAAAGTAAGAAATGTTTACTTATTAAAAAGGCGAAAATAAAATGGTCTTGAAAATTATATAACAAAAGGCTGTCTTAAAAGACAGTCTTTTGTTTGCTCTTTTTATCCCAGTCCCAACAAATGCCGTGCATGCCCCAAAGCTGATTCAGAAGGAGATTTACCTTCCAACATTTCGGCTATTTCATACACCCGTTCTTCGCCGGTTAATTGTCGGACTTGAGTTGTTATATCATTATCCGAATTTTTATAAACTTTAAAATGATTATCGCCTTTTACAGCTATTTGCGGTAAATGCGTGATGACAATCACCTGCATATTATGAGCCAAATCCCGTAAAACATTTGCCATTTTTTGCGCCACATCACCCGAGATACCGGTGTCTATTTCATCAAATATTATTGTAGGCAATTGTTTGTATTTGGACAAAACGGTTTTAACCGCCAACATCAACCGCGACAACTCTCCCCCCGAAGCAATCCGCTTCAAGCTACCAAAACTTTTACCTTTATCAGACGATATTTGAAAGTCTAACAAATCCATTCCGTTAGGCAAGAAATCATCTACCGGCTGTAAATCAATTTTGAGTCTGGTGTCCGACATTGACAAATTTTGCAAAATATTTTCAATCTGACTAGTTAGTTTTGGAATAGCCTTTTGACGATTTTCCCGTATATTCATAGCATTTTGCTGTAATTCATCACTTGTTTTTGCTAAAACTTGTTCTATTTCGTCAATTTGTTCCTGTAAAGACGACAAATCCGTTACTTCCGAAGCAAAACGGTTACGCAAAGCAATCAAATCCTCTATTTGCAACACTTGATGCTTCATCATCAATTGATTAATGGCTGCATATTGTGCTTGCAAACGTGCCACTTCATCCGGATTATAATCATTTGCTTCTACCAAACCGGTAATTTCTTCAATCATATCTTGCAATTCCAACTGAGCACTTTCCAAACGTTCGGACAAACTTGCAAAACGGTCATCAAAACCG
>JALVKK010000091.1:13349-14779 GCA_027033875.1 Flavobacteriales bacterium | reverse complement strand
AAAGAAATCAGAAATCGTATCGGTTTTATCACGGCTGTGGGGTTGAATTATTTGAATTTGTTTCGTTCGGCAAAATCCTTGTCTGGTGGTGAGTCGCAACGGATTAGATTGGCATCGCAAATCGGGGCGCAGCTGGTCAATGTACTGTATATTTTAGATGAGCCCAGTATAGGTTTGCATCAACGGGATAACCAGCGTTTGATAGAATCATTGAAACGTTTACGCGATTTGGGCAACACCGTTATCGTTGTAGAACACGATCAAGAGATGATGGTACAAGCCGATTATATCATCGATATGGGACCTTATGCCGGTAAGCATGGAGGTGAGATTGTGGCGCAAGGAGATTTGGAAAGTATCAAACAAGCCGACTCACTGACAGCAGCATACTTAATCGGTAAAAAAACAATACCCGTTCCCGCAAAACGACGAAAAGGTACCGGAAAATTTATCACTTTAAAAGGTGCAACCGGCAACAATTTGAAAAATGTTACGGTAAAACTGCCACTTGGCAAACTGATCTGCGTTACCGGTGTATCGGGTAGCGGCAAATCGACTTTAATCAATGAGACACTCTACCCTATTTTGAATAAAGAAATTTATCGTGGTGTTAAAGAACCCTTGCCTTACAAAAGCATTTTAGGTATTGAATATATTGATAAAGTTATCGATATTGACCAAAGCCCCATAGGTCGTAGCAGTCGTAGTAATCCGGCGACTTATACGGGGGTTTTTCAAGAAATCCGCAATTTGTTTGCTCAAACCCCCGAAGCCCAAATACGCGGTTACAAACCCGGTCGTTTTTCATTTAATGTTAAAGACGGACGTTGTCCGGTATGTGAGGGAGCCGGTATTCGTACCATTGAAATGAACCTG
This sequence comes from Flavobacteriales bacterium, assembly GCA_027033875.1. Taxonomy (GTDB): domain Bacteria; phylum Bacteroidota; class Bacteroidia; order Flavobacteriales; family Flavobacteriaceae; genus WGBX01. The sequence continues at coordinate 13,903 of JALVKK010000091.1, read as the reverse complement.
CTCCCCGATGTGCAAGTAACCTGCGAAACTTGTCAAGGCAAACGTTTTAACCGTGAAACTTTGGAGGTTCGCTACAAAGGTAAATCAATATCAGACGTTTTGGAGATGACCATTAACGAAGCTGTTGATTTTTTCGAACACATTCCAAAAATTTACCGTAAACTCAAAACCTTGCAAGATGTCGGATTGGGTTATTTGACCTTGGGACAACCGGCTCCTACCCTGTCCGGTGGCGAAGCCCAACGGGTTAAATTGGCAACGGAATTATCAAAAAAAGATACCGGCAAAACTTTTTATATTCTCGATGAACCTACAACCGGCTTGCATTTTGAAGACGTTCGTATTCTGATGGAAGTCTTAAATAAACTAGTTGATAAAGGCAACACCGTTTTGATTATAGAACATAATACGGATGTGATTAAACTTGCCGACCATATCATCGATTTGGGACCCGAAGGCGGACAAAAAGGCGGTGAAATCGTGTTTGAAGGCACACCGGAAGAAATTGTTAAATGTAAGAAATCATATACGGGGAAATTTCTTTGATTTCAGAT
>JALVKK010000091.1:0-13249 GCA_027033875.1 Flavobacteriales bacterium | reverse complement strand
TTGGTGATATGGTTAATTGGTGATATGGTTAATTGGTGATATGGTTAATTGGTGATATGGTTAATTGGTGATATGGTTAATTGGTGATATGGTTAATTGGTGATATGGTTAATTGGTGATATGGTTAATTGGTGATATGGTTATTTGAGGATATGTTTCATTTCAGATTTTAGATTTGGTTTGATGTCCTGTGTCATTTCGACAGAGCAAGGGACAAGCAACGAGAAATCTCATTTTTCATTTTCAATTAATTTTATCCTTTATCCACTTCGCACTTTCCACTAATATATTCTTAATTCTGCTAACAAATTATCTACGTTCAGACCTAACAAGTTATCAAAACCTTTCAGGTCTATCCACACTTCGCACTAGGCACTTTGCCGCTTGACACTTTCAACTTTCATATTTCAGATTTTTAAACCATTAAGAAATTAAGGTCATTAAGAATAACTCTAAAAGTTTTTGTTTTTTTATTTTTTACTCTAACATATTTTGTTTCTTGATACTCCAAAATAGCTTTTAACTAATGAAAAAGTCATTTTTAAACCCAATTAAATACAACTTTTTTTGAGCGCGGGTAAAAGCCGTATAAAGCCAACGCAAATGATCCGGCTCGGTTATATCCAATTGATAGGGCTGTTCGACAAAGACATTTTTCCATTGTCCGCCTTGTGATTTATGTGCCGTTAAGGCATAAGAAAATTTGACCTGCAAGGCATTAAAATATTTATTTTCTTTGACTTTTTTATAGCGTGCCCATTTGGTTTGTAAGTGTGCATAATCTTCGCTTACCGCTTGATATAATTTATTAGATTGTTCATAATTCAACGAAGGGGTATCCATGTGTAATGTATCAAGCAATATGACGGTTTCAAAAGGCTTTTCACCGGGATAATCAACCAATCTTAATTTTACTTCGGCAAAACGAAAACCGTATAAATCGATAAATTTGAAAATTTCCAGTACTTCAACGATATCGCCATTAGCAATAAAACCGGCTTGCGAATCTTTGTCTAACCAAAAATAATTGTTTTTAACCACCATTAAATAATCACCGGCGTCCAGTTCATTTTCTTTAAGTAAAATCTTGTTACGTATCTGTTGGTTATACAAATTTGCCCTTTTATTTGAACGCACAATAATAGCTGTATCTTCAAAATTATTTCCGGCATAAGCCGTTTCAATAGCATCTTGAATATCATATCCGTTATCCAATTTGACAAAATCTTTAAAACCGGTCGTATTAAATTTAATGTCGCCTATCTGCCGGCTTTGCAGTTCCTGCCGGATTTTAGTCGCATTAAATAGGATACCGGATTCCAAACTTTGCCGCACGACTTCATCTAACTCAAATTCCACAACCGGTAAATTAAAATTTTGTTCCAAATAATGCCTGTTTAGAGCCGGACTTACCGAAAGCCCTACCGGTGGCAATTGTGCCGTATCGCCTACTAAAATCAATTTATTACCGGGTTTACTATACACAAATGAAATTAAATCGGACAAAACAGAGCGATTGTCAAATAAACTATCGGACATATTATCGCCACTGATCATCGAAGCTTCATCGACGATAAAAATACAGCGTCGTTGTTTATTTTGACGCAAAGTAAAATGCAGTTTGCCACTTGTGTCCGTTTTTGGAAAATACAAATGCTTGTGAATGGTAAAAGCTTGTTTATGAGCATACGAACTGATGACTTTAGCTGCTCGTCCGGTAGGCGCCAAAAGCGTAAAACGTAATTTTACCTGCCACAAATTATTGACCAGAGTACTGATTATAGTTGTTTTTCCGGTTCCCGCAAAACCTTTTAACAAAAAAATACCTGAATTGTCATCAAAGATATAATGGGATAAATGTTTTATCAATTGTCGTTGAGACTCAGTTGTTTGATACGGAAATTTTTCTAACAACAATCCGGCAAAATTTTTACTTAATGTCATTAAATTTAATAAAACAAAATGTTCAATGCAAAGTTAGTGAATAATACTTGATATCTGACGCTCCGGATATAGTTGAAAATTGATGAAAAATTTATTCACCGCTTTTTCAAATAAAAAAATTAATGTATATTTGCCATGAAAAAAACAAAACAATATGTTTAAATTTCTAATCATAGTAGCATTAATTATTGCAGTTACGTACGGTTTATCATTGTTGGTAGTGAAATATATGCCGTTAAAATTCAAAAAACTCATAAACATACTTTTAATTTTGATTTCCCTATTTTTAGGATACAAAATATACAATTCCGTTTATGATCCTGTCAAATTTAACAAAGAGAAAGTTAAAAGATACCAAAAAATTGTTGAAAAACTTAAAGATATTCGAAACGCTGAATTAGCACATCGTGAAGTAACGGGTGATTATACCGATAATTTTGACAATTTGGTCAAATTTATAGATACGGCTAAATTCGTCATTACCCAGCAACGAGACTCCAGTTATAAATATTTTGACAAAAGATACGGTATTGAAAAAGAAAAAGATACCGTTCTAATAGACACCTTAGGTTTTGCTTCTGTAAAAGATTCATTATTTAAAAACGACAATCGCTACAAAGATATGATGTGGGTTCCGATACCAAAACGTGAAAAACAAGTAAAATTTGAACTGCAACATGGGTATCTCAAACGTAGTAATGTCAAAATACCGGTTTTTATGGCACGAGTTGATAAGTCGGAAGTTTTATACGACCAACCCAAAGATTTGGTCAAACAAGAAAAAAATATCAAAAGTACGAAAGAAATCAACGGTGCATATATTCAAGTAGGTTCATTAGATGAAGTAGATGATTCCGGTAACTGGCCTAAACTATACGATATAGGTGAGGACAAAGAATAATAATACCAATCAAAATATGAAAGAATTGTCCATACTTGTCAGTAAGTATGGGCTTTCTTTTATAATATACAAAGACCGGCAAAAGAAATTTTTTGAATACTTATTTGCGGGGGACAATCCGGTCGTACTAAAAACAAAATTAGAAGAAATCATCACTGAACGGGCTATATTAAACGATCAGTATGAACAAATCAAATTGATATACCACAACCGTCTCAACGCGTTGGTTCCTAACATATATTTTACAACAGAAACGGCACGAAAATGGCTGGAACACCATATAAAATTATTACCAAATGACATGGTAGCCTATGATTTTATTGAAACTTTGCAAGCCTATAATGTTTATGTACCGTTTCAAAATTTAGATAAATCATTTTCTCAACAAACTTCAAATCTCATTGTTAAACACAGTGGAACGATATTTTTTAATGATATAGAACAGCTAAAAAATCAAACCCAAAATTTACCCGTTTTTGAAATTTTTATCAACGTTTTCCCCGGTGATTTTCAAATTGCAATATTCAAAAATGAAAGTTTACAGGCTTACAATCATTTTGAATATGAAAACATCGAAGAGTTTTTATACTTTTTGTTTTTTATGACTGAAACATTGGAAGCCAAACCACAGCAAAGTCATTTGTATATATTCGGAACCGGCGATAAGGCTATATTATATGAAAATCTTTCATTATTCACGAAAAACATACATTTCATACCGGAGAAAAATTCCGGTAAGATTTACAATAATTTCTAACTATGCATATCCGTATTATTTCGGGAAAATATAAGAGCAGACGCATTACGGCACCAAAAAATCTCCCCATCCGACCTACAACCGACCGGGCTAAAGAAGCGTTGTTTAATATTTTGAACAATTTGTTTGATTTTAAAGACGTTAAAGTTCTCGATTTATTTACCGGAAGCGGGAGTATTGCTTATGAATTTGCTTCACGCGGTACCCGAAATATACAAGCGGTTGACAGAAATTATCCCGTATTCAAATTTGTATCCCAAACTGTCAAAGACTTTGATTTTCCTATAAAAGTTATCAAAAAAGACAGTCTTAAATTTTTAGAAAAAACACCCGAAACATACGACATCATCTTTGCCGACCCACCTTATGATTTGAGCCAAGATGAACAAGAAAAATTAATCAAAATTTCATTTGAAAGAAAACTGCTAAACTCTAACGGTTATTTTATTTTGGAACATCCGGATAGACTCAATTTTGAACAACATCCACACTTTGATTTTTCAAAAAAATACGGCAAAAGTGTATTTAGTTTTTTTAGTAGTAAGCAGGATAAGGGATAAGAGATTAAATTGTTAAATCTCTCCTCACTACGTTCATTGAAGTGACAGCTGACTTTACATATCAATTATACGCCCCCACTCCACATCAATTAACCAAAATATTTATCTGATAAAAATCATTATCTTTGCAAAAATTTAAAAAAAATATTTATGGCTTACAATTTATTGAAAGGAAAAAAAGGTATTATTTTCGGAGCGCTTGATTCCAATTCCATCGCATGGAAAGTAGCGGAACGTGCACATGAAGAAGGAGCAACATTTGTTTTGACCAATGCACCGGTTGCCTTGCGAATGGGGACTATCAACGAATTAGCCGAAAAAACAGGCAGTCAAATCATTCCCGCCGATGCCACTTCCATGAAAGATTTGGAACATTTGGTAGATGAAGCAACGAAAATATTAGGAGGAAAAATCGATTTTGTTTTACATTCAATAGGTATGTCGGTCAATGTGCGTCGCGGCTACCATTATACTGATCAAGATTATAAATTTACCAAAATAGGTTGGGACGTTTCGGCTTTGTCTTTCCACAGAGTAATGAACGTACTATACAACAAAAAAGCCATGAACGAATGGGGCAGCATCGTTGCACTTTCATATATAGCGGCTCAAAGAGTTTTTCCCGATTACAATGATATGGCTGACAATAAAGCTTATTTAGAATCTATTGCACGCAGCTTCGGTTATTTCTTCGGACGAGATTTTAAAGTACGCGTCAATACCATTTCACAATCACCTACACCGACCACTGCCGGAAGCGGCGTAAAAGGCTTTGACGGCTTTATAAAATATGCCGAAAATATGTCGCCACTAGGCAATGCAACTGCTTTGGAATGTGCAGATTATACCATAACTATGTTTTCAGATTTGACCAAAAAAGTAACTTTACAAAATCTCTTCCACGACGGTGGTTTCTCCAATATGGGAATCAGTGACCAAGTCATGCAAATGTTTAATGAGAGTGCTGAAAAAGAAAACAAAGAAAAAAAAGCTAAGAAAAAATAACATAATTTTTCTACCAATTATATGTTTTAATGTATAGCCTGATATATCATATCGGGCTTTTTTTATAAACGGTAAATACCAAATAAACCGATAACCCCCAAGAGCTGTCGTGTCAGACACATCATCAAATAACCGGCAACAAAAAAACTGAAAAAAGTCAGATATTTTATAAATATTTATCTTATATTTGGTAGCTAAAATAAATAATCAAATACAAAATATTTATGAGACCACTAAAAATTGTTGTTTTGGTCAAGCAAGTTCCGGATACCAGAAATTTGGGGTCGGATGCCATGAAGCCCGACGGAACTGTCAACAGAGCCAAAATACCTAGCATTTTTAATCCCGATGATTTACACGCATTGGAAATGGCTTTATCATTAAAAGACCGCATTCCCGGCACACACGTAAGTGTTTTAACCATGGGACCGCCGAAAGCCGCCGATATTATGCGTGATTCGTTGTATCGCGGTGCCGATAGAGCTATTATGATTTCCGATCGCCGGTTTGGCGGTTCGGATACCTTAGCCACCAGTTATACTATTGCGCAAGCATTGAAAAAAATAAGCGATTATGATATCGTTATGGCCGGACGACAAGCCATTGACGGGGATACGGCACAAGTAGGACCGCAAACCGCTGAAAAATTAGGCATTCCACAAGTAACTTATGCCATTGAAGTTTTGGACATCAACGATAAAAAAATGACCATAAAACGTAAATTGGAAAAAGGAATTGAAATTGTTGAAGCGCCTATGCCCTTACTGATGACTGTACACGGTGCCTCAGCCGAAGCGCGTATGCCGATTGCCAAATTGGTCATGAAATATAAATATGCCCGTAGCAAAACCGAAATGCTCAAAGCTGATGATTTCTTAAAAAAATTACATCAAGAACGACCCTATTTGAGCATAGAAGAATGGAATGTGGAAGATATCAATGCCGAACCGGAAAAAATAGGTCTGCCCGGCTCACCTACTAAGGTAAAAAGTATTGAAAACGTCGTGTTTACGGCTACCGAATCAAAAGTATTGACCGATTCGGACGCCGATATTGAAAGTGTTATCTTAGAACTCTTAGAACATCATACTATCGGGTAAACCCGCTAGTTGAATGTTAAATGTTGAAAGTTGAAAGTAAATACACACTGACGAGAAAATAATTATTTAGAAACAAATTATTCTTTGGAAGAGAACTTTCAACCTTCAACTTTCCACTTTTAACTCAAATAACCAATAAAAATGAAAAACGTACTAGTATATTGTGAAGTTGAAAATCAGAAAATAGCGAGTATCAGTCAAGAATTACTGTCTGCCGGTAAAAAATTGGCTCAGAAATTAGGCGTTGAACTCGAAGCGATGGTTTTTGGCAAAAACTTACAAAACATTGAAAAACAAATTGCACCTTACGGTGTCGATAGAATTTTTGTTGCAGACGATGCGCGTTTGGAACCTTATACTACCTTGCCGCATGCTGCTTTGGCAACACACTTGTTGAAACAGGAAGATCCGCAGATTGTTTTATTGGGCGCTACATCAATAGGTCGAGATTTGGCACCACGTATCGCTTCTGCCGTCGGTTGCGGTCTAACAGCTGATACAACGATATTGGATATAGGGAGCCATCATGTTGCCAAAGAAAAGAAAACTTACGAAAATTTATTGTATGCCATACGACCGGCATTCGGTGGTAGTATCATGGCAAATATCATCAATTGGGAGATGCACCCGCAAATGGCAACCGTACGCGAAGGTGTGATGAAAAATGAAATTTTTGATGAAAACTACAAAGCGAAAATCGTACCGGTTGCCGTAAATAACATTTTATCGGATAGCGATTTTGTCGTTAAAATTATCAAACGCGAAATGGAAGCATCGGGTGTCAATCTTAAAGACGCCCCTATTATCGTAGCCGGTGGTTACGGAGTAGGCTCAAAAGAAAACTTTGCACAATTGTTTGAATTGGCGGAAGTTCTCGGTGGAGAAGTCGGTGGCTCACGTGCCGCGGTCGATGCCGGATTTATCAGTCACGACCGGCAAATAGGACAAACCGGTATAACCGTTCGTCCTAAGCTATATATAGCCGCAGGTATTTCAGGCGCCGTACAACATACCGCCGGAATGCAAAATGCCGCAATGATAATTTCCATCAATACCGACCCCAATGCCCCTATAAACGAATTGGCAGATTATGTTATCGTAGGCGATTTGAATGAGGTCATTCCCAAAATGATTAAAGCGTATAAAAAGAACACTAAATAAAATTGACAGTAATGGATAACTTTTATAAAGATACCCCCGATTATAAATTTCAATTATCGCATCCGCTGATGCAAAAAGTAGTTGAACTCAAAGAAAAGAATTATACGGAAGCAAAAGCATACGACTATGCACCTTTTAATTTTGAAGATGCTTTGGATTCGTATGATAAAGTCCTTGAAATTGTAGGCAAAATATGTGCTACAACCATAGCCGGCAATGCCGAATCCGTTGATGAAGAAGGTCCGAAGATCGTCAACAACGAAGTGGTTTATGCCAAAGGTACTACTGAAAATTATCAAGCGCTTTATAAAGCCGGATTGATTGGAATGAGTTTGCCTCGCAAATATTCCGGACTAAACTTTCCGATTATTCCTTATGTAATGGCAGGCGAAATGATAGCACGAGCCGATGCCGGTTTTGCCAATATTTGGGGCTTGCAAGATTGTGCGGAAACCATCTATGAGTTTGGTTCCGAAGAACAAAAAAACGAATATTTACCCCGTTTCAACCAAAAAGGTGATACGGCGGCCATGGTTTTAACCGAACCCGATGCCGGTTCCGATTTACAATCTGTTCAATTGAAAGCCACTTACGACGAAAAAAATAAAGTCTGGCGACTCAACGGTGTTAAACGATTCATCACCAATGGCGATGCGGATATTTCATTGGTTTTAGCCCGTTCGGTTGAAGGAACTTCCGATGCCCGCGGCTTATCAATGTTTATATATGACCGTAAGCATAAAGCCGTTGAAGTACGACACTTAGAACACAAATTGGGTATTAAAGGTTCACCTACTACCGAATTGGTCTTTAAAAATGCACCTGCCGAATTGGTCGGACGCGAAAGATTCGGTTTGATAAAATATGTTATGTCATTGATGAACTCAGCCCGTTTAGGTGTCGGTGCACAATCCGTAGGTATAGCCGAAGCGGCTTATCGCGAAGCAGTAAAATATGCAAACGAACGTACACAATTTGATAAACCTATCATTCAGTTTCCGGCTGTCTATGAAATGATTACCAATATGAAAGTATTGATTGATGCACATAGATCTTTGCTATACGAAACAGCCCGTTTTGTAGATTTGACCAAAGCCTATGAAGAAGCTAAAAATGAAGGCAGATTGGAAAAAGAAGAACGCTCAGCAATCAAACAATACGGCAGATTGGCAGACGTATTTACGCCCTTGATCAAATTAACGGGAAGCGAAATGTCAAACAAAGTAGCTTATGATTCGCTGCAAATTCACGGTGGTACCGGTTTTATGAAAGATTTTCCTATTGAACGTATCTACAGAGATGCCCGTATTACATCTATTTACGAAGGAACCTCGCAATTGCAAGTAGTTGCTGCCATTCGTGGTGTAACAACCGGTGTATATGCCGAGCAAATAAAAGTTTACGATGAGCAAGTAGATGAAAAATATCAAAATTTGCAAGCAAAATTGCAAAAAATGACTACCCAATATATACAAGCGGTTGAAAAAGTAGAAGCGGCTGAAAATGCCGATTATCTCGATTTTCATGCGCGTCGTTTAGTCGAAATGGCAGGTAATATCATTATGGGATATTTGTTGATTATAGATAGTCAACGGGATAAAAAATATGAAAAATCAGCCAAATTATTTATCGATATTGCTATGGCGGAAAATCAAGAAAAAAACGATTATATCAACCATTTTGACATCAAAGATTTGGCATTATATCAACAAGCTATTGAAGGGAAGTAGTTAAATGTTGTACTTCGACAGGCTCAGTAACCTGAGTTGAATGTAGAGACGTAGCAAGCTACGTCTCTACATTTATATAACAAAATCCGGTCACTTCGATACATCCCTTCTCGACTTTCGTCGAGAAGGGACACTCAGTGACCTACAAATGTGAAATGTCTAAAATTAGATTTGGAAATTTTAAATTTGCAATTTAAAACCAATATCGGATAATCAATTAACCAGTTAACCGATTAACCAAATAACCAGTTAACCAATAACAAATGCCCAAAATCCCCATACATCAAGCTTTTAAGTTGGTAGGAGATAGTTTTCGGTCTCCTATTGAAATTATTAAGTTTGTTAAAGAAAGTTTTCCGGAGCATGCTGGTTTTTTAGAAGATTTATTTGATGACAATGATTTTATTATAGTCCGAACTTCCGGCTCAACAGGAAGGGCTAAAAAAATTAAAATCCGGAAAGATTTTTTAATCAATTCCGCTCAAAAAACCATTGATTTTTTCAATATAAAACCGTGTCGTTCTGCCTTGATAAACTTGTCATCGCAGTATATTGCCGGCAAACTCATGTGGGTGCGTGCTTTAACCGGTGGTTGGCATATCGATGTCTGCGCGCCGGATAATAACAGTATAGCCGAAAAATTAGCAAACAACACATACGATTTTGGTGCCATGGTGCCGCTGCAAGTTTATCAAAATTTGGACAATATTCATCACATTAAAAAATTAATCATAGGCGGCGGACAAGTATCCGGAAAATTATTAAAGCAAATTCAACATTTACCTAACCAAATTTTTGCCACTTACGGCATGACCGAAACCTTAACGCACATTGCCGTTATGCCGTTGAACATAATAGCAAAACAAAATTTTACAGAGCAAAAGGCGCCTGTTGATGCTTACAGAATATTGCAGGGGGTAGAAATTGCAACCGACAATCGCAATTGTTTAACCATCGAAGCACCTGATATTTTTGAAGGTAAAGTAATCACAAATGATATTGTAGAGTTGCTTGATAACAAACATTTTCGTTGGCTCGGGCGTTTTGATAATGTAATTAATAGCGGTGGTATTAAATTGATACCCGAACAAATTGAAAACAAACTCAAACAAATCATTGATTTTGATTTCTTTATAGCCGGACTACCCGATGAAAAATTAGGACAAAAAGTTGTACTAATTATAGAAACGGAACAAATTCCGAAAACATTACCCGACAAGCTCAAAACATTGTTATCAAAATACGAAATACCGAAAAACATCTATGCATTTTCAAAATTCGAACGAACAGGGACCGGAAAAATTATACGGCAAAAGACACTTATGTTAGCGGAAAGTCGTACTTCGACAGGCTCAGTAACCTAAGTTGAAAGTTTTTTTACTAGGTTCTAAATAATAACAAAAAAAAATCAAGGCAAATTCATAAAATTGAACTTGCCTTGATTCTTTAAAAACTAAGCCTTTTTTTCAGCTTTGTTTTTCTTTTTGGGATGCGGTCTGGTTTTGCCGTAAGTTCCACGGTTTATTTTACCACGCCTCGTTTTGATATCACCTTTTCCCATAACAAAATATTTTATAATTTAATACAACAAAATTAAGAATTTATTTTTTTATTCAAAAAAAATATAAAAACAAGCCCATTGTATTACAATCCATTCGACACAAGTAATTATCTTTGTAACGAAAAATCAAGGCAATGAATTTATTTTACGCTGCTGATTTAAAACCGGATACCGATTTATACACATTTGATAAATCCGAAAGTCGTCATATTGTCAAATCTTTACGTAAAAAGGTCGGTGCTCAATTGTATTTGACCGATGGCAAAGGACATTGGTTTGAAGCGGAAATTATATCAGCCGACCCGAAGCAAACACAAATAAAAATTATATCGGTAAACCAAAAAGAGAGTCGCCCTTATCGAGTACATATTGCTATGGCACCAACTAAAAGCAACGACCGCTACGAATGGTTTCTGGAAAAAGCCGTTGAAATAGGCATCGATGAAATCACGCCCCTACTGACACGTTATTCAGAAAGAAAAAAAATTAATTTGGATCGCTATGATAAAATTTTGGTATCAGCTATGAAGCAATCTTTGCAGACATACAAACCAAAACTACATGAACTGACCAAATTTGATCAATTTATCACACAAAATTTTGAACAAACTCAAAAAATCATAGCATATTGTCAAGCAGATAAATTTATGAGCAAAGCGATTCGGAAAAAGCAAAATATATTAATCATAATTGGTCCCGAAGGCGGTTTTAGTGATGAAGAAGTACAAAAAGCACAAGCAAACGGATTTGTTACGGCAAACATCTCTCCTAACCGCTTACGCACCGAAACTGCCGGACTGGTTAGTTTGACGATGACACATTTAACGATGAATAATCTACCACAAAACAAAAATTAAATTTGCCAATATAATCACTCCGAAACCCCAAAATACCGGTTTCCGTATTTTGACATGCCCTAAGCTTAATACATAGAATAACTTCATCAGATTGTTACTGAGGGTTGCAATCAAAACGGCTTTAACCAGTGTCGGTAATAATATTTGGTATTTTCCGGTAAACAAACTCAATAAGAACGGATCAATATCGGTTACCCCCACAATAAATGACAAAATTTGCAAGCCTTGATGACCAAAAGATTGTAAGACATAATGTGTCAACAAAGTGAAGAATAAAAACAAAAAAGCAAAAACCAAAGCTGTTTTAAATTCCAAAGGATTCTTAACTTCGGTTTCTTTAAAATCTTGTTTTACTTGCAAATTGACATTTGATTTTTTCTCAATATACAAAGCCGACAAAGCCGAAACAACAGCCAAACTCAATAAGGGGAAGGTCAATGCCAAGCCTGCTTGTTTATTAAAAATCAATGCCAAGCCCCAAATACGGATATACATCATACCTGTAGCTAAAATAACAGCTGCCGCTATCTGATACAAATCGTCGGCATACTTACTCTTTTTTGCCAGAACAATAGCCGTTGCCGTACTACTGTATAAGCCGCCGAGAATACCGGTAATGAAGGCACCTTTATCGGGAAAAATAAATTTTTTGACCAAATAACTGACATAAGATATACCGGAAATAGCTACAACTGAAGCCCATATTTTAAAAGGTGAAACCGGAATTTGTTCATTGATAGCTTGATTGGACAATAAAGGTAAAACAACACCCGAAATCAACAAAAATTTTGCCAATGTTAAAAATTCATTCTCTCCGAATTTTTTGGTCAATTGTTTGAAGAAAGTTTTTTGCTCAACCACTATCAAAACAATGGTTACAACGGCAATGCTTAACCAAAGCGGTTTGGTATATACCAACGGTGCCAGCGTGTAAGTAATCAAAGCTACGATAATAGCCGTAAAACCGAATTTTTTTCTATCGACAATTTTATGATGATAATAAATAGCTAATAATACCAACAAAGCTAAACCGCCAAACAAGTATAAAGTCATTGTTTCTCCGGACAAAACATACAAAATATAACCAAACATACCTATAAACAAATGTGTCCGGTCAGTACCAAACAAAGCACCTGTCTTAATTTTAATGGTATTTTGTCGCAATTCCAAACCGATTGCCAATGAAAAGGCAACAACCAAAAACAAATTGATTAAATCCGGTGATAAATTGATTAAATTGTGTTCAAACATAAGCGTGAGTTGAAAGTTAGTAATATCAAGTAACAGGTTATCTTTTTTTATTGCAATTTTTCATTATTCCGGTGACGTGCTTCGTCCCGTTCGGTTCTGATTTTCATTTTTTTATCCCAAGCAGCTTGCAAATCCACACCGGTTTGGTTGGCAATAGCTGTTAACACAAACAAAACATCAGCGAGTTCTTCGCCCAAATCTTTTTGTTTATCACTCTCTTTTTCTGACTGTTCGCCGTAACGTCGCGCCATAATACGCGCCACTTCTCCAACTTCTTCGGTCAAAACGGCCATATTGGTCAATTCGTTAAAATAACGAACGCCGTAAGTTTTGATCCAAGTATCAACTTGTTGTTGTAAGGTCTTGACAGGCATAATATTACATTTTCTACAAATATCATATAAAAAATGAATAATTCAAAG
>JALVKK010000090.1 GCA_027033875.1 Flavobacteriales bacterium | reverse complement strand
GAAAAACACATTTTCAATACGGCGGATTGGGATAAATCTTACAGTATTTTACCAACAGGTGTTAGCGGTAGTCCTGCAAGTCCGTACTATTGCGATCAAACTGCTGATTACGTAAAAGGAAAAATTTATCCGGATATATTCAGTATCGAGAAAATCAAAGTTATTGCAAAATATGAAATGTTTTTTTCTAAAAAAGGACTTTAATACACAAAAAAAATCTTTTGTTATATTTGTTGCAATATTTTTTTCGTTATAATAAAAAATTAACCCGCTAAAAACTATCATTATATGAAAACAAAAAGTTTATTATTATTATTATTGAGTGTTTTTTTACTGACAAATATTTCTTGTAAAAAAGACAAAGACGAAGACGCACAAGAACAATTAAATCCGACTCAAAAACAAAAAGGTTTTGCTATCAATTATACAGCCAGATGGTGTGGACCTTGCGGTAATTGGGGGGCGCCTTTAATTCATCATTATGCTGACGATGCTCCTAACGGAGCAATTATATGTGCTCACGCAAATAACGATCCGATGAATACAAACTTATACTATTCTTTTCGCGATGATAGAACGACAAATGGCGGAATTCCTTCGTTTTGGGTAGGTGATAATTTTACCCAATCCAATTCGGCAATGACTTCATTATTAAACCAACCTGATCCGGAGTGTGGTGTAGATTACTCCTATGAAATCAAAGATGGAAAAATGAACGTTAAAACAAAAGTTAAGTTTTTTGAAGCCGGTCAAGGAGATTATTATCTCAGTGTTTTGGTATTGGAAGATGGGATTCCCGGAGGTTCATCAGCGCCCGGTAATTATCAACAAAGCGGAACAAATGATCCGGATTACACTCACGATTTTGTATTAAGAGCTTCTGCACAACATGGCAAAGCATATGGTGAATTAATAACTACTGATCCGTCTGCAAATGATGTTATCGACGGCGATTATTCCATAGATTTGGATAGCGATTGGGATAATGTGTATCCGGTTTGTATCGTATGGCGTAAAGATACTTCAAACGGAAAACCTTATTTTAAATATGTCAATTCGTTGAAGAAAAAAAATTAGTGTAGAAAAAATTTATAAATGAAATAAGCCCGTAAAATTTTACGGGCTTATTTATTTTTGCAAACACCTGTAAAACAACATTTTACACTTTTGGCACAATACTTGCATTTGGTTAATTACAAAAACCAATTGTTATGAAACTATTTAGTATATATCAAAACCTCAAACAAAAATCATTATATTTATTATCCAAAGGTTTACTCGATGAATATTTTGATATTTTGGTAAAAATGTCGCAAATAGAAAAACAATTGGTTGAATTACGATACTTAAACTGAATTTTCCATAGATTTGTTTGTTTGTCATAGTAAAAAAACGTTTGAAACTTTTCAAGCGTTTTTTTTATGATACAAACTTTACTCTCACATTGTTTTCACTCAAATAAACCAATATACGATTGACTGTATTAAAACCTGCTTGTTGCAGATAACCGGTATATGTTTGCAATTGCTTGATATGTTCGGGTTGTTCGTTGCCTGTTTTATAATCGATTATACTTATATCGTTGTTTTTCAACAACAAACGATCAGGACGTTTTTGTCGGAAAGCACCTTTTATTGCCGGAATTAAAATATCTCTTTCGTTGCATACGGTATAAGCTCCGGAAAAAAACATTTTGAGTTGCGGGTGATATATTGTTTTTTCAACTAATGTTTCGATTTTTGTTTTCAAATCATCATCTATACCTCTTAATAATTTTTCTTTTTGTTGTTGCCATTGCGTTGTTGTCGTAATTCGGCTCAAAATATCGTGCAGTTGCATACCGTAAATGATTGCCGCTTTTTTGTTTGCCGACCAGCGTTCGAAAGTATTGGTATTGATTTTTAAAAAACCTTCTTTTTGTTTTAAT
This sequence comes from Flavobacteriales bacterium, assembly GCA_027033875.1. GTDB lineage: Bacteria > Bacteroidota > Bacteroidia > Flavobacteriales > Flavobacteriaceae > WGBX01. Next base: position 3,324 of record JALVKK010000090.1, on the reverse strand, counting down.
TGCCAATTGGTATAGTGTAAATTGTTGGTTTGCAACGGCTTTTCGTCAATTACACCGGTTGTTACGGCACGTTTGGCTTGTCCGGATTCAAAAATTTGACCGTCAAATCCGGGATATTTGGTTTTTATATAATCATATAAGATTTCACTGACTTTTAGATTTTTAGATTTTTTTGTGTAATAAGTAATCACAAACAATTGTTCAACGGCACGCGTAAAAGCCACATATATACGATTCAAATTGTCAAAAGTTTTTTCGGCAGCGGTTTTTTGATAAATGTTTTGATAGTTTTTGATTGGTGAATGTTTCAAAACCCCCATTTTGACCGGTAAAATGTCAAATCCCGAAAATTGTTCCGGATTTACGGGAATCCATACCCCTGTTTCTTTATCTTTCGAACTCAAAACAGCCTCATCGGTGTAATAAATAACAACCGGAAACTCCAAACCTTTGGCTTTGTGAACCGTCATTATTTTGACAGCACCTTTTTTTTCGGGAATGGCAATACTGAATTTATCGGCAATCACTTCCCAATCGTTTAAAAATGCTTTTAAAGTAGGCATATCTTTTTGGGTAAATTGATAAACTTTTTCCAAAAATGCTTGCAAATACGCCTGTTCCGTTTCGTCCGACAAACCGAATACATTGATTAAATAAACGAGTGTGTCGTATAGGTTGAATTTAGCAAGGCGTTCGTATTCAACAACATAGCCTATTTTTTCAAAACGCTTTATTTGTTCTGTTTTTGTAATTTTTTTATCGTTTATCAAAGTTTCATACAGTTCCGCTTTGGCTTTGTCATCGCGTTCGGCTAAATATCTGACGGCATTGTACAGTTCGTACGGATTGCCGGATTGCAAAAAATATAACCAACTTATCAAAAACCGCACTTTACCGGCATTGGCAACTATCAGTGTTTCGGAAGAGACAACTTCGATATTATTTTGATTCAATAACGTCGCGATTTTTTTTCCATCATTATTTTTGTTAATCAAAATACAGATTTCTTCTTTTTTAAATCCGTTTGTTTGGGCTTGAACAACTGCTTGATAAACCGCTTCTTCAAAAGTTTCTTTGTTAGGACCTCGTGAACTTTTCAGAAAGCGAAAATTGATATAACCTTCACCGGTTTTTCTACCTTCCGGTATTTGTTGAGCAGGGTCTGCATAAACTTGCCGGTAAGGTTCGGAAAGGTATTTTGTAAAGGTTTTGAAAAAATCATTGTTAAAATTGATAATTTGTTCTTTGCTTCGCCAATTAAACGGCAGATTATCAACGGCTTTTCTGCTAATTTCGGCAAACGGATTTCCTTCGGCTTGTTGTTGTTGCGGATCGCTAAGGGCTATGAATTGCTCGGGTTTGCCGCCTCTGAAACGGTAAATGGATTGTTTGGCATCGCCGACGATCATTGTATCGCCTTGATATCCGCCTGTAAATTCTTTGGATAAAGCTTCGCGTACCAAAGGAATCAAATTTTGCCATTGCAATGCCGATGTATCCTGAAATTCGTCGATGAAATAATGTGCGTATTTTTCGCCTAATCGCATATAAATATATGGCGTATCGCCGGATAAATCTTTTAGAATTTGTTCTAAAATCAACTTGTTAAAATCACTGATAAATATCCGGTTGTTAGTTTCTTTAAAATCCGATATTTCTTTTTGCAATTCGTTTTCTATGCTCAAGGCGTTTACTTTTTCAAGCAAAGCGACGATAAGCATCAGTTGAATATTTTTGGTTTTAATATCCAACATCAACCGGTGAAGTGCATCGTTTACGGGACCGGTCAAGTTAGAAACGCCTTGTTCATCAAACTGCTTGATGCCTTGTTTCTTATAATATACACCCCTATCAATAAAAGCCATTAATTTTTCATCGATATTAACGGCTTTATAAGCCTCCCGTAAAGATTTGATATGTTTGATGACATCTGCATAAATGACTGTTTCATAGCCTTTTATTACGGAAGCAGCTTGGTTTGCTCTATCCGATAAATAGCTTAGCAGTTTGTTTTTTTCGGATATTAAATGTTTTTTTAAGGCACTAAAATCTTCCAAAGTCTTGTTTTCCAACGATTTTAATGCTTCAAAATGATTGTCGTCAAAAATTATTTTGTCAATATCGACTAAATCTCTTTTGATGTCCCAATGTCTTTCTTCGTTAATTTTTTCCAAAGCTAAATCGATAAAAAATTGGGACAACAATGAGTTGGGTTCGGCTTTATTTAACAAATTATCAATCAAACGGCTAATAACTTCTTTGTAATCCATTTCGACTTCTACATCGGTGGACAGGTGCATATCACGGGCAAAGGTTTTGATGATTTTATACATCAATTTATCGATGGTAGTGAGTTGAAATTCGTCATAGCGGTGCAAAATCTCTTGCAAGCGTTGCCGGCTTCTTTTGATTATTTCTTGTTGATAATCTACATCTTGAGTTATCCCGGTTTGTTCTTGTATCACTTCTTTCAATTCTTGACTGACTGCTGCCATCACATCGGATATTTCGGCATTTGACGCCTTAATCAAATTTTCGATGATTCGTTTTTTCATTTCTTCGGCGGCTTTATTGGTAAAAGTTATGCCGATAAGTCTGTAAATTATTTGTGCATTTTGATTTTGTATCAGGCGTTTCAAATAGCGTTTGGCGATCTGAAAAGTTTTACCCGAACCGGCACCGGCTTTGTAAACGAGAAGTCTTTCAGGATTCATAATAAAAAAATTGTGATGGATAAAATGAGTTAAAATAACTTTCTGTCCGTTCAAATATACGATATATTTATATTGGTTGAAAGTTTCATTTTGAAAAGCTCTGTTTGTAGTTGATGAAAATTGTTTCTTTATATAATTTTCATTCCAAGTCACAATTTATCCATTCGTTGTCTAAATTTGCTCCTAGCTTTTTATAAAAATCAATGGCTGGTTTGTTCCAGTCCCAAAATAGTTTCAAAATCTCGTTCGGTTGCCTGTCTTATGCGGTAATCTGTCACTTATTTAATATTTGTCTGGAAATGACTAACTTTTGAATTTCAGTAGTGCCTTCGCCTATAGTTAACAGTTTGCTGTCACGATAGAATTTCTCAACCGGAAAATCTTTGGTATAACCATAACCACCGTGAATTTGCACCGCTTCAGTAGAAACTTTAACACTGACTTCCGAGGCATACATTTTGGCCATAGCACCGAGTTTAGTGAGGTTTTGTTTGCTATCTTTCAGGTAAGCGGCTTTTCTGACAAGCAGTTCCGCAGCTTCAATTTCGGTAGCCATATCTGCAAGTTTGAAAGCGATAGCTTGAAATTTACTAATCGGTCTGCCGAATTG
>JALVKK010000089.1 GCA_027033875.1 Flavobacteriales bacterium | reverse complement strand
TAGGCTCTGCTGATTTTCTATAAAATGTCAATAAATATTGAAGCGGAAGCTAAAAAAAATGGTCAAAAATTTGGTCAAAATGCAAGGTTTTTGTAACTTTATAGCATAAAACCTTGCAGATTATGGTCAAATATACATCACAAAAACAAATAAAATTGGAACTTTTCAAACACCCATTCAATAATGAGTTAGATCCGAATAATAGATGGGTTAAGTTGTCCAAAGTTATTCCTTGGGATGATCTTGCTAACATTTACAGTCAAAAGTTGGATTCTAATCGTGGTCGTTTTTCAGTTGATGTTCGAACTGTTTTAGCAGCTTTGATTATCAAGCATTTTTTAAAATTAGATGATAGAGGCACGATACAGATGATACAAGAAAATATTTATTTGCAATTTTTTTGTGGTTTACCGGAGTTTACACATAAGCCGGTTTTTGATCCCAGCTTATTTGTTGATATACGCAAACGTTTAGGTGGTAGAGAGTTTGATGAATTTAATAAACTCGTAATATCAAAATTTGAAGCTGTAAAGTCACAAGCAATAAACAATAAAAAAACACGTAAAAAGAAAAAACAATCAATAGAAGACAAAGATAAAGATAAAGATAACGATTCTGAAAATCAAAATCAAAACAAAGGCACTTTAATAGCAGATGCCACAATAGCTGACCAAGAAATTAAATTTCCCAATGATGTAGACCTGTTAAATCAAGCCCGGGAACATTTAGAACGTATGGTTGATACCATTTATCAAAAAAACATAGACAAACAAAAACCACGTCTTTATCGCAGGGTTGCTCGTAGAGAATTTCTTAATTTTACGAAGAAAAAGCGAAAAAGTAAAAAATTTATTCGTCAACAAATCAAAAAACAATTACAATATGTCAGGAGAAACTTAAAAGTCTTGCAAAAAATGTTATCTAACCCACAGAGACAAAAGCAATTAAGGGCATCTGATATAAAATTATTGACAATCATTAATCAATTATATCAACAGCAAAAACAAATGTATGAACAAAAAATACATAGTATCGATCATCGTATCGTTAGTTTGTATCAGTATTGGGTGCGTCCTATGGTTAGAGGAAAATCAGGTAAAAAAGTAGAATTTGGTGCCAAAATAAATATAATGCAAAAGGATGGTTTTGTGCGTGTCAATCATTTTGATTTTGAAGCATTTAATGAAGGGCAATTTGTAGAGGCTATGGTAGAGAGTTATTATGAGTTTAATGGTTATTATCCGGAATATTTTTTAGCAGACAAGTTATATTTGAATAGGGCTAACAGGAAATATCTCAAAGAAAAAAATATAAAAATTGTAAACAAACCACTAGGAAGACCGCCAAAACAAAACAAAGAAACAACTAGCGAAAAACGAAAAAAACGAAAGAAAGCCGCAGAAAGAAATCAAATTGAAGGTAAATTTGGACAGGCAAAGAGAGGTTTCGGACTAAACAATATTAAAGCAAGATTGGCACAAACCAGCGAATCATGGGTAAATGCTATCTTATTTGTTCTAAATTTGAAAAATTTAGTAGAACAAATGGAAAAATACGGAGGTATTTTTCTGTCTTTATTTAAAAAACTCTATAATTGTATCAAAAATTGGTTCAAATTTGAAATCAATAGAAAAGCTATCAAAATTTTACCTGTGTAAGCAAGATGAATTGAATATAAAATCAGCAGACCCTA
>JALVKK010000088.1 GCA_027033875.1 Flavobacteriales bacterium | reverse complement strand
TCGGTTCGATAAAATTCAATATTAATTACGATAAAACCAATATCTATAAAAATTTAGATACGAATTTTTTTTCAATTAATGTTTTGAATATTGATTTAAGTTACCTTGATTTTGAAATGACCGGCAGTCTTAATCTTACCAAAAATATTTATATTTCAACCGGATATGTCCCTGCACTATTGCTAAAACATGAAGGTAATTTGGATATAAACAATTTTGATTCAAGGCTTCTTACGGGTATCGGTATTCGTTTTGGTGGCGGTGTTACTATCGATATCGATGCCATTGTCGGATTGACGGAAATTATCGACGGTTCTTATATTCACAACCTCATTATACCCGTAACACTTAATATTCCTTTTAAATAACTATGCAGACAGCCGGAGAAATATTAAAAAAATATATCCCCGAATCTGCAATTGAAGATGTGCTCAAAATATTGTTTGCCCACAAAGAGTTGCATTTAAAAATCACCAAATCACGTCGCAGTAAACTTGGGGATTACAGAAAAATTTCTGCGTACAAACACCAAATCAGCATTAATTATAATCTCAATAAATACCAATTTCTCATCACCCTATTACACGAAATTTCTCATTTTTTGGCCTACAAACACTACGGACGAAAGATAAAACCACACGGGGCGGAATGGAAACAAATCTTTGGCAATTTGCTGCAAAATTTTATTCATTCCGATATTTTTCCCGAAGATATCATTCCCGATTTATTGACTTATGCCCGCAATCCGAAAGCCAGTACAGCCGGCGACGGCAATTTATATTTGAAACTTTCGCAATATGATGAAAAATCCGATACACAAACCAAATACGTTTTTGAACTTAAAACCGGACAAATCTTTGCGCTACCAAACGGGATTGTTTACCAATTGCAAGAAAAACGCCGTACCCGGTACAAATGCTTGCGTTTATCAAATCAAAAAATTTATTTAATTCATCAAAATGCCGAAGTATATCCTGTTAAACTCGACGATTTATAAATATTACAATATTCGAAACACACATTCATTCATTTTGGATAGTAAATTTTTTAAAACATTCAAAACTTCTAACAAAAAAGTTTAATATAACTATAATAAATATGTTAAAAACACGGTTTTGAACATCGTATATCGATATTTTAATGTGTCTATCATATAATTTTTCATAATTTTACTTCATATTAATTCAAAATATCATATTATGAAAATCAAAACATTTATCATTCTTATTGTATTTGCAAGTTTTTTATTTTTCACAAGTTGTTCCCCAAAATCCAGTCAACCCTGTCCCAAAGTTAATAAATATCAACTCTTACATCACTGACACATTATTTTTTATTATCAAACTTCACTTTCCTGAATCTTGCGATAATTTTCATTTTTATTGCTTTACTAGATTTTATTCTTGATAATTCGAATGTGCCGTATATATATTTTCATCGCTTCAAAGCAAAATGTCCGGTATATGTTTTGCCGTCATTTCCATCTACTTTATACCAATAATCATCTGACGGCATAAGATTTTGCTTATACTTACCATCCCATGATTCAACATTGGCTCTAATGATTCTTATCAACTTTCCATACCTGTCAAAAATGTAAATTTTACTATTATCATTCAGTATTTTATTATGCGTAATGCCCCATGTATCATTAAAACCGTCTTCATTCGGGGTGAAAAATGCCGGTACATTCAG
>JALVKK010000087.1 GCA_027033875.1 Flavobacteriales bacterium | reverse complement strand
GGCTTTTTGCTTTCGCTTTTTCAGATAATTTGAGAATACACCGAAAAGATATTCATCTAAGCTCATATTGCATTATATCAAAAGGTTTGATAAATCTTTCATTGCATCAACAATTTCGGGCTCATCACTTAATGGCTCTAAAACCGCAGTATGAACAGCCAAGCGTTTAGGTAAACCTGATTTGATTAATTTGGCAGCATCCACCAAAAGCCTTGTTGAAACCGTTTCAGTTAAACCCAGTTCATTAAGATTACGTATTTTAGTAGCTATATTCACCAATTTTTTGGCAATATCCTTATCGATACCGGTTTCGTTGATTAAAATTTCGCGTTCAACGGCTTCTTCCGGGAAATTAAAGGACAAGGCAACAAAACGCTGTTTCGTAGAAGGTTTTAATTCTTTAAAACCTTTCTGATAGCCCGGATTGAATGAAGCAACCAACATAAAATCATCATGTGCTTTAATGGTTTCGCCCAGTTTGTCGATGTACAACATACGGCGATGATCGGTTAAAGGATGTATGGCGACAATCACATCCGGACGGGCTTCTGCAATTTCATCAAGATAAAGCACCGAGCCTTCGCGCACAGCTTTTGTTAAAGGACCGTCCAACCAAACCGTTTCGGTACCTTTAATAATGTATCGTCCAATTAAATCGGTCGAAGAAGTTTCTTCATGACAGGCTACGGTTATCATTTGCTTGTCCAGTTTATGTGCCATAAACTCCACAAATCGTGATTTTCCGGTACCGGTAGGTCCTTTCAATAAAACCGGTAATTTGTTCTCAAAAGCCTTTTCAAAAACTTCAATTTCTTTACCAACCGAACGATAATAAGGTTCTTTCATCACAAATCTTCTTTTTAGCATAAATGAAAGAGATTGTTACCCAAACCGGTAACAATCTCTTTAAAAATTATTTATTGGAAAACCAATTATGACGTCAAAGCTTCGTCATTGGGTGTTCCGTATTTAATAAAATCAATTATGTACAGGATAAGTCCTGTTGAAAGTACCGTAGCACCCATAATCAGTACCCAAAAATGTACTTTGATTTCATTTTGAACATCACCAAATTCAAATCCCATAATCCGCTCCAGATAGACTTGTGCAACACCTGCAGCAGCAAAAGCCGAAACCATTGAGAACATTCCTATATTTGATAACCAAAAAGCAGCACGTCCACGCGGATGATCGTATAATTTTCTTCCGGTGATATTAGGCATTGCATAAGTAATCATTGCCAATACAATCATTGCATAAGCACCCCAGAAAGCAAGGTGACCATGCATAGCCGTAACCAGCGTACCGTGTGTGTAAAGGTTGGTTTGCGGTAAAGTATGTGCTAAACCGAGAACTCCGGCACCAAGAAATGATACAATGGCTGCACCCAATGTCCAGTAAATTGCCAATTTGTTCGGATGTTTCTTTTCGCCTTTACGATACATATTGGTTGCCCAAAGTGCCATAGCCAAGAAAGCAAGCGGCTCCATTGCCGAAAAGATACCACCGACAATTAACCAAATTTTATGTACACCAATGTAATAGTAATGGTGTCCGGTACCTAAAATACCGGATAAAAAGGTTAATCCGATAACAACATACAGCCATTTTTCAATGACTTCACGATCAACACCGGTAAGTTTTATCAGCAAGAATGCCAAAATACCTCCCATAATCAATTCCCAAACTCCTTCTACCCAAA
>JALVKK010000086.1 GCA_027033875.1 Flavobacteriales bacterium | reverse complement strand
GTATCGGTTATGTTATTCCGGGTTGGGACGAAGGTATCCGGCTTTTGGAAGAAGGCGATAAAGCTACATTTGTCATTCCCTCCTACTTAGCTTACGGTGAAGCCGGTGCCGGTGGTGTGATTCCGCCTAATGCCAATCTCGTTTTTGATGTGGAGTTGGTTAAAGTGGGGTAGTTTTTTAAACATCTTAGAAATTAGATTTACTTTGAAGTTGTGGATAAACATAAAAACAAGAAAAAACTCAAAATTAATATAAATGAAATTTCACGAACTTGCAGAAGAAATTTTAAAACAGGTTGACAAACCTTTAACTGCTAATGAAATTTGGCATTTAGCGAAAAAACAAGGTCTTGACAAAAAATTAAATAGTACCGGAAAAACACCTTGGGCTACTTTGGGAGCAAGACTTTACGTTATTTCGCGTGACAATCCTAATTCAGGGTTTAAAACAATAGGAAAAAGTCCAAAACGTTTTTACTTAAAAGGTAAAAAATACACAATTGACTTCAAAGAATACGAAGAAGGAAAAACAGAAGAAGAAACAAATATTTCAACAAACCTGCAGACAATAAACTATTTGGAAAAGGATCTACATCCATTTCTGGCACATTTCGCTTTTTATAGCCAAAACTGTTATTGTAAAACAATAAATCATAGTAAGTCAAATAAAAAAAGTTTCGGTGAATGGGTTCATCCTGACATGGTTGGATGTGTTTTCCCGATTGACGATTGGGATAATGAAGTTTTAGAATTAAGTTCTGCTGTTGGCAATACATCTGTAAAATTCATCTCTTATGAACTTAAAAAAGAATTAAATCTTTCTACTTTAAGAGAAAAATTCTTTCAAACTGTTTCAAATTCTACTTGGGCAAATGAAAGTTATATTGTAGCCGCAGATATTAATAAAAATGAAGATTTTCTGTCTGAATTGGCCAGACTTTCATCGTCATTTGGAATTGGTGTAATCGAATTAGACATAAATGATCCAAATTCAAGTTCAATTTTGTTCCCTGCCAAAACAAGAGAATATCTTGATTGGGAAACAATAAACAAACTAACAGTAATGAATACGGATTTTAAACAGTTTATCAAAAGAGTACGAACTGATCTAAAAAGCAATGAAATCCGTAAAGAAAAATATGACAAAATTTTAGAAGAAGAAGAATTGGAAAAAATAATAAAAAATTAGCCACGACATATAAAAACTTTGTACAAGTATCAGTTCAATTAAAACAACAGGAATTGTTTGTTTGGTAACTTATTAATTTTAAAACATTCTTGAATTCGTGGCAAATAATTTTTTAAATGATTGTCGATAAAAAACGATTGCGTTGAAACGTTTCTACATTCGCACTTTTGACTTCCAACTTTCCACTTAAAACCGTATATTTGAAGACCGAATTATAAACAATACAAAAGTGGAACACCATCATATAATCGACGACAAATTCCTAAATCTTAATGATTTATGGCAAATAATAAAGAAAGTAATTTTTAAAATTTCTTGAAAAAATTGATAAGAAAATAGACAAAATAATAACAGAATCGGATAATGGGAATTAATAGAAATGATGATAATATTATTTCTCTTGTAAATGAGCTTTTAAAACAACCCAAAGAAAGTGAGTGGATAGAGTTTAAACACAATAATAGCGAACCGCAAACTATTGGGGAATATATTAGTGCTTTGTCAAATTCCGCTGC
>JALVKK010000085.1 GCA_027033875.1 Flavobacteriales bacterium | reverse complement strand
TTTCTTTTGTGGTCTTATGTGACTTATGTGGTTTTTATTGTGGAAGTAAAAATTGAAGCCATAGGTCATTGAGTGACCTCGACGTGCGTCGGGGCGCAGGAGCAAAAAGTATATCGAAATGACCGGTATTTTTTGATGAACCGAGAAATGACAATTAATAATTTTTCAACTTAATATCCTAAATTTCTTAATGGTTAAAAAAGTCTTTTAAAGCCTTTTCCCATTTACGTGGTTTGTATCCAAATACCTCTTTTATTTTCTTTTTTGATAAAACCGAATAAGCCGGACGTGCGACGTGTTTGTCAAAACGTGAACTGTCAATGGGTTTTATTTTATTATCTATTCCGGCTAAGGATAATATTTTTTGACCGAACCGGTACCATGTTGCTTCTCCTTCATTGCTAAAGTGATAAGTTCCGTAGTAATTTTTTTTCGGATTGGCTTCGTTGGTTGTTATCAAAAACATGAGAAATTCGACCAAATCGGGGGCATAAGTAGGAGTGCCGGTTTGATCATTGACGAGTTTTAATTTTTTTTGGGTTTTAGAGAGTTCCAGTACGGTTTTGACAAAGTTGCGATTAAATTTTGAATACAACCACGAAGTACGCACTATCAGATATTTTTTTAAATAATGTCTGATAATTTCTTCTCCCATAAACTTGCTTATACCGTAAAAATTCAGAGGATTTATTTCATCTTCTTCGCTGTACGGAGCGTTTTTATTGCCGTCAAAAACATAATCGGTTGAGATATGAATCAACGTAAAATCGTGTTTTTTTGCGGCTTTTGCCAAATTGGCAACCCCTTTTACGTTTACTTTCAGACAGGTTTTTTGCTCGGTTTCGGCTTGGGTTACATTGGTATAAGCGGCAAAATTCAGACAATAGTCAAAATTATTTTCTTTAAAAAATTGCTTGACTTCTTTTTTGTCGGTAATATCCAGTGTATATTTACTTTTGAATGTTAGGTTCAAATCCGGATATGACATCATTCTGAGTGATTTGCCGAGTTGACTTTCGGCTCCGGTAACTAATATTTTTACTTTATGGTCCTTCATTTGTTTTGACTTTTATAAGTCGTTTAAATCTTTTAGGTAAGGCAAATTTAGGTCTTTTTCGGATAAAATTATCTGTGATAAATCATATTGCCAATCGATATTTAAGTCCGGATCATCAAAACGGATACCGGCTTCGCTATCAGGCACATAAAAATTGTCTATTTTGTAATAAAACAAGGTTTCATCTTTCAAAGTTAAGTACGCATGTGCGAAACCTCTCGGAATAAACAGTTGTTTTTTGTTTTCGGCAGATAGAACAATAGAAAAATAACGTCCGAAAGTTTTGGAATTTTTACGCAAATCAACGACAACGTCTAAAACAGTTCCTTGCAGTACACTGATTAATTTGGCTTGGGCATAGGGTTCTTTTTGAAAATGAAAACCTCTTAAAACGTTTTTTTTTGATTTGGCTAAATTATCTTGTACAAACCTGATATTTTGTCCGGTTAATTTTTCAAAGATATTTTGATTAAAAAATTCGTAAAAAAAACCTCTGTTATCATCAAAAACTTTTGGTTTTATGATATATAAATCTTCTATAAAAGTCGATTCTATCTTCATTCGGTTTGATTGTTTTTTTGTTGTTCGTATTTATTTAAGAATTTATTGAAGTCAATAAGCAGTAATACGGAAAGGGCTAAAAGAAATCCCGTGAGGCCGAATTTAATAAATTTATTGCCTAAAACATTCAATTGTTTGATACCCGAATCGGGATAGCTGTTCAAAAATACCACGGCATCGGAATAAAGGTTAATTTGTCTGATGGTTTTTTCCAGATTGTCGAGTGATTTTTTTCTTTCTTCAAACAAATTGTAGGCTTCTTCCGGGGCTCCGACACTTGCTTTTTCATTGGATAACATCAAATTTACACCTTGTCCTGCGGCTTTTGAATTCGATAATAACCAGGCTTTATCAAATACTTTTCGCATGGTGTCTATATCTTGCAAGGATTTTAAATAATTTTGTTTTTTAATTTTTAAGAACGACAAATATAATTGTTTGCGTTTTTCGATAAGGGAGTCGCTGTTAAATAAATTGATCAGATTTTGATTCAAATGATTAAAAGTATCGGGAGAAAAGCTCGTTATTATTAATTTCCAATACCTGCTTAAATCATCATTATTACGGATATTTTTTTTATATTTTTTATATTCTATAAATTTATGAACAGCGGTATCTTTTTTTATTAAATAAGCTTCATAATCTTCCAATAAAAAGATATCATTACTAACGGGTTGGAGGCTGAAATTGGAAAGATTACTTGCTTGTTTGGTTGAAATATTAAGAGCTTTACCCAGATTGTCATAATCTTGTTTAGAGATAAAATCGTTTAACATATTTACTTTTTCCTGCAAAACGAGTTGGGCATTATAATTAGTTCTCAGTATGGCTTCTCCGTAATAAGTAGAAATATTCTCTTTTGTAAAAAAAGCGTATATCAGACCGATTAATAGTCCCGTTCCGAGAACAATATAATGTTTTCTGACATATAAAATTGCATCGACTAAAATGAATATAAGCCATTTGAAAATATTGAAAAACCAGCGAAACAGTCCGGTAAACATATTGCCGAAAGCGGTAAAAAATTGGATAATATCAATTTCTTCATGTTTTGGTTGTTGATTCATACCTATTTGATTTTAAAAAATTTGTTGTAATATTTTTTTAGTGATCATATATGTCGGTTCGACTCCTTTGACGCCAAGTGGTCCGGATGCCAGTGTACTGCCGGTTTGCAAGGGATTGTCGGAAGCGTAATAAGCATATCGTACTTTGACATTTGCATTGATATTGCCCCTTATTTTTGAAGCTGATTGGATAGCTTTGTGATAATGAGCGCCTTCCATTTCGAGACCTATGGCTTGCCATGTAGAATTTTTAAAAAAAGACAAGATGTCTTTGTTTTGTAAGGATGTTCCCAAAACAGTAACCATAGTACCTTCATATACATTGATGTTTTCTTTTTCAAAATTTTTGGCAGATAGTTGATTATCGATAGGATAGTTATCGGCAGTTCCTTCAAACATGTGCGCTTTCGGTATCATAATATCGCCTTTGTTTCCGACCAGGATACCGGCTTTTCCCATGATCGAGATAGATTGCACGTTCAAAAGTTGTTTTACCGTTTTTTCTTCATAAGGTTTCAAAAGTTCGTCCATTACTTCAAAGGCTTGTTCGCCGAAGGCATAATCCATAACGATAAGCACGGGTTTTTTAGTATCATCTTGCTTGTAAAACGCCGCCGGCAAATCGGCATCTTTAAATTTGGCCGTATCAAAAATCTGCACATCGATATTAGCTCCGGAGTAATCTTTCAAGTAAATCATACCGTTTTTTTGAGCCGTTTTGATAACTTTATCCCGTATTTTTTGATGTTTATCCTGACTCAATTCTTTATACAAAGTCATTTCGTTTTTATTTGATTTTAGTGCTTTTGTTGCAAATAAAACGTTTAAAACCGAATGCATATTGGAGCTTATTATATGAATGGGTCGTTGCAGTAAATTTTGTTTTTGCAGATGTTTTTTTATGTTGGTTGCCCATATTTCACCGTAAACATGATGTCCTATACTTTCACGAAGGCGCGGTGCAAACTTGATTTCTCTTTTTTGTTCCAGATGAGCTTCATTGATGGCTAATTTTCCCAGCCAATATATTATATGAAAAAAACGGTTCGGATGATTGTTTTCTTTAAATTCTTCGTAAGCCAGTTTGGCTTCTTCAAAAGTACGTCCCAAAAGTGTAGAAAGATAAGCGATAATCCGCTCGGTATCAGTTTTTTTGAGTTTTTTGCTGTCCAAAACAACTTTTTCGAGTGCCAACCATTCTCTTCCCGGTGTTCCTTCTTTATTGATGACCGCTTTTTCTCTGATTTTGTGTGACTCAATAAACAAAAAAGTTAAGTGAGTCAATATATCGTAAACATCTGATCTACCTCTGGTAATTTCAATGTTCATCTGATCCTTGTCGATACGGTAACAATGACGTCTTCTTTTGGGCGGAATAATCGGTTTGAATTGCGAATGCCGGTAGCCTTCGTTGTCAGTCATATGTATAACACGGCATTCTTCAATACCTTCCGGTAGCCGGTCCATGACATATTTTAATCCGTTCAATTCGACTTTGTTTGTAGCAATATCACCATAAATTTCAGGACGTAAAGTCAACAATCCTTGCATCAATGTATGTCCCGATACGCCGTAAGGTTTGTAAAACCCCCGGTTGAGCAAATGTCTCATGGTTATATACAAACGTTCAATAGCGTTCGATGATTCTCTGGCTCTGGTACGTTTTCTCAGTTCTGTCTTGGTCATAAATTCACTATCTTTTGGCAAAGATAAACAATATTGACGAATTGTTGAATCGGTTATACTTAGCATCAAGCACCCTGATTTTGAATACGAGTCAAAAAAAAGTGTGTATGGTATCAATATTGAAAACATCGAATAGTTTCATACTTGATTTTTCACCAAAGAATAATGACTTTTTGTTTTTCTGACATAGGCAAAGAATTTTGTAAAAAACCTTATATTTGTTCAGATTGTAAAATCTCTTTTAATTATGAAAAAACTAGGTGGCAAAAATCAAGTATTGACGGCACAAGCTATCAAATAACCAACATCATCAATTAACCGGATAACCAAAAAAAATGAAATATTTTATCATAGCAGGAGAAGCATCGGGCGATTTGCATGCCGCTAATTTAATGAAAGCTATTAAGGCACAAGACCAAGAAGCGGAATTTCAATATCTGGGAGGCGATTTGATGCACAAAGTAACCAAACGTCCGCCTTTGATTCATTATAACCAAATGGCGTTTATGGGGGTAATAGATGTGGTAAAAAATATCCGCA
Organism: Flavobacteriales bacterium; assembly: GCA_027033875.1. Lineage (GTDB taxonomy): Bacteria > Bacteroidota > Bacteroidia > Flavobacteriales > Flavobacteriaceae > WGBX01. The sequence continues at coordinate 423 of JALVKK010000085.1, read as the reverse complement.
TAATTTATCATAATTTGCAACAAACCAAGAAGGCAATTGCAGATTACAATCCCGATGTGGTTATTTTGGCGGACTATCCGGGTTTTAATTTGAAAATAGCCGAATTTGCCAAGAAGAAGGCTTTTAAAACCGTATATTACATCTCCCCTAAATTGTGGGCATGGAAAGAAGGACGCGTTAAAAAAATCAGGAAATATATCGATAAATTGTTGGTTATCTTACCCTTTGAAATTGCTTTTTACAACAAACATCAAGTTATTGCCGAATACGTCGGCAATCCGGTAGTCGATGCCGTACAAAATCATAAGGGGTTGAGTCGCAACGAGTTTTTTGATAAATTTCAACTCGATAACCGCCCTGTTATTGCGTTATTGCCGGGAAGTCGCAGGCAGGAACTCAAAATGATGTTACCGACCATGTTAT
>JALVKK010000084.1 GCA_027033875.1 Flavobacteriales bacterium | reverse complement strand
CGCATGGTTTCTATCAATACCGATAAATGCAGAATACCGCGTCCATAGACATTAAATTTGTCTTCAGTATCCGTTTCTTCTACACGAAGCGCCAAATTTTTCTCGGTTTCTTTCATTAAGCGCTCGCGCAAGTGTCTGGATGTTACAAACTTACCTTCTTTACCAAAAAAAGGCGAATTGTTGATAGTAAATAACATACTCATCGTAGGTTCGTCTATGGCAATGCGTTCCAAGGCTTCCGGGTGTTCGGTATCGGTAATAGTGTCACCGATTTCAAAATCTTGCAAGCCGACAATAGCACAAATATCGCCACTACGGACTTCTTCAACTTTTTCTCTACCCAGACCGGTAAATACATATAATTCTTTGATACGTGATTTTTGCGGGGGATGTTTTTTGCTGAGCAACAAAACGTCTTCACCTTGCTTTATTATACCTCTGAAGACACGACCAATGGCAATACGGCCTACAAAATTGGAATAATCCAAAGACGTGATTTGCATTTGAAGCGGTCCTTCGTTGTGCGGTGCTTCGGGGATATGTTTAATAATGGTATCTAATAAAGGTTTTACCGTTCCGGTGGGTTCTGTCCAGCCTTCCATACTCATCCAACCTTGTTTGGCAGAACCGTAAACAGTCGGAAAATCCAATTGGTCTTCAGTAGCACCCAAATTGTACATCAGGTCAAAAATTTGTTCTTGTACCTCATCGGGTTTACAGTTTTCTTTATCAACTTTGTTGATGACCACAATGGGTTTTAAGCCTAAAGAAATGGCTTTTTGCAATACAAATCGGGTTTGTGGCATAGCGCCTTCAAAAGCATCAACCAAAAGCAAAACACCGTCTGCCATTTTTAATACCCGTTCTACTTCACCACCGAAATCGGCGTGACCGGGCGTGTCTATTATATTGATTTTTACGCCGTTATAATCTACGGAGACGTTTTTGGATAAAATGGTAATACCGCGTTCGCGTTCCAAATCGTTGGAATCCAATAATAAATCTTTGTGTTCTTTGCGTTCATCAAGTAAATTGCTTTCATAAATAATTTTGTCCACCAAGGTAGTTTTACCGTGGTCAACGTGTGCTATAATAGCAATGTTTCTGATTTGTTTCATTATATTTGTCAGGTGTAAAATTTAAGCGGCAAAGGTACGGATTTATTTGCTTGAAATTACTGTAAGATAATTTGTGCAGGTAAATTAATATTAAAACTGGTTTACTTTACAAAAGTGTCGCCTCTACGAGGCTTAGTTGTATTTTTTTATTGATAACTTTACAAAGGTGTCGCCTCTACGAGGCTTAGTTGTATTTTTTTATTGATAACTTTACAAAGGTGTCGCCTCTACGAGGCTCAGTTGTATTTTTTTATTGATAACTTTACAAAGGTGTCGCCTCTACGAGGCTTAGTTGTATTTTTTTATTGATAACTTTACAAAGGTGTCGCCTCTACGAGGCTCAACTGTATTAATATTGTTAATTATGAAATATTCATACCGTTGGGAACGTCTTCGTCCGGATTGACAAACACTAATTTGCCTTCTGCATTTTCGGTCATTAAGATCATACCTTGACTTTCAACACCACGAAGTTTCCGGGGTTTTAAGTTGACTAAAACCAAAACTTTTTTCCCGATGATGTCTTCAGGTTTAAAATGTTCGGCTATACCTGAAACAATCGTACGTTGGTCTATACCGGTATCGACTTTTAAAACTAAGAGTT
>JALVKK010000083.1 GCA_027033875.1 Flavobacteriales bacterium | reverse complement strand
AAAAATTTGATTATTACCGTATCAAAGGTACATGTAACACCGGATTTGAATTTGGCAAAAGTATATGTCAGTATCTTTCCGTCTGACAAAGCGGAAGACTTACTCAATGCTTTGCAAAGCAATACCAAACTAATCAAACACGATGTAGCACAACGCGTGCGACACCAATTGCGCAAAATGCCCGATTTGTTGTTTTTTAGAGATGACTCGTTGGATTATATTGAAAAAATTGATGAAGAACTTAAAAAAGGGAATAATCCCATTGACTAAAATTTGTTGATTTGAATTATATCCGCTACATTTCAAAAAGATATTTGTTCTCCAAAAGTGGCAATAATGCTATAAATATTATTGTCAAAATTGCGTCGTTCGGAGTTTTGATGGTTTCGGCGGCATTTATCATTGTCTTGTCGGGATTTTCGGGTATCCGTACATTTAATATCAGTTTGATTAAAATGACGGACCCCGATGTTAAAATATCCCCGCAAAAAGGCAAAAGTTTTATAGCGGATAGTGCATTATATGATTTTTTTAAACATGATAAAGCTGTAAAAAGCTTTGCAAAAGTTGTAGAAGAAAAGGTTTTTATCAATTATAACGACAAACAAAAAATAGCTAAAATCAAAGGTGTTGACAGCAATTATTACAAGGTCATAGATTTAGATTCTACATTGATAGCCGGTCGTATGCCTGCTCCCGGAACCATTGAAATGCTGATGGGGGTTTCTTTGGCAAATGATTTGTCGTTTATGTTGTCTAATAATTTGGAAATGATTCAGTTGTTGGTCCCTAAACCCGGCAAGGGGTTTATTACCGACCCACGCAAAGCTTTTAATGAAAAATATTTTATGCCGGTAGGAATTTTTCAAACAACGACCGACCATGACCAAGTTTATCTTTACACGACTTTGCCGGCGGCACAGGAACTGTTAAATTACCGTCCGGAACAAATTTCAAGTATTGAAATCAAAGTGGCGCCGGGACAAGTAGCCGGTTTGCAAGAGCGATTGCAACAAAAATTTGGAGAAAAATTTAATATTCGCAATCGTAGGCAACTCAATAAGTTGCTTTATAAGATGCTCAATACTGAAAATTTAATGGTCTATTTTATTTTTGCACTTATTTTGCTCTTGGCTTTATTTAATATTGTCGGGACGATTATTATGATTATTATTGATAAAAAAGACAATATACATACCTTGCGTATTTTGGGACTGGACAGGTCAGAAATAAAAAAGATTTTTATGATACAAGGTTTAGGTATGACAGTCTTGAGTGGCGTGGTCGGACTGATTTTTGGTTTAATATTAGTTTTAGCGCAGAGTTTTAAACCGTTTTTGTATATACCGCAGACTGATATGCCTTATCCGGTGGAATTCCATTGGTCAAATGTGCTATATGTTTTATTGACCATTATATTTATGGGAACTTTTGCTACTTTAGTCGGGATTTCTAAAATTGAGAAGTGATTATTAGTGAAAAGCGACAAAGCGACAAAGCGATAAAGTGCGAAGTGCGGATTTTTTAGTGGAAAGTGCCAAGTGCGAAGTGGAAAGCGGTAAAGTGTGTTTTTTAGTGCCAAGTGGATACTTCGACAAGCTCAATAACCGAAGCGACAAAGTGCGATAGCCGATAAGAGATAAGGGATAAGGGATAATTTGAAGCAGAATCAAAGGTGGCTGAGTGTCCCGACTTTCGTCGGGATGTACCGAAGCCCCGACATCCAATACC
>JALVKK010000082.1 GCA_027033875.1 Flavobacteriales bacterium | reverse complement strand
CGGAATCGAAGTAGCGCTAAAATACCAAGCCGTATCTGTCGATCATTTGGAAGTAATGACCGATGATGATTTTGAGTTGCTATCCCGTTCCAAAACAATTGCCACCGCTTTACCCGCTTGCAGTTTCTTTATTGATATTCCGTATGCTCCGGTCAAACAAATGATTGCTAAAAACCACGCTGTTGCGCTGGCTACCGATTTTAATCCCGGTTCTACGCCAAGTTTTAATATGAATTTTGTGGTATCGTTGGCTTGTATCAAACAAAAATTAAGCCCCGAACAAGCTATCAATGCCGCTACTATCAATGCCGCAGCCGCACTGGAATTAGCTCATGAATCGGGGAGTATCAGCAAAGGCAAAAAAGCCCGCTTGATAATGCTCAATAAATTGATAAAAAATTATAAAGAAATTCCATATTACTTTGCCACCAATCCTGTTGATGACATTTTTTATTAATTTTTTTTAAAATTTTTATTTTTTTTCAATATATATTAGGTTCGTATTAAAAAAAACTTATCTTTGCCTTATTAATTAATTAAATTACAATAATGAAAACAGGAACAGTAAAGTTCTTTAATGATGCCAAAGGATTTGGCTTCATTATCGACGACGAAACGAGTACGGAATACTTTGTACACGTTACAGGTTTAATCGATGACATCCGTGAAGGAGATAAAGTTTCGTTTGAACTCAAAGAAGGTAAAAAAGGATTGAATGCAGTAAACGTTAAGCAAGCTTAATTTTTATTGAATAAATTTTTTACTTAGCCCGGCTTTGCCGGGCTTTTTTTATAGACCTGATAGATTTTTAGTAACCTGTTAGGTTTGAAAAAGTCAAATTATCTTTTATAACATTTTGATATAAAAATGTTAAATTAGCGAAAAAATCGCACCGGTTTGAAAACTCTTTCACGTTATCCAATTATTTTTCTTACCGTATTTTTAATTATAGGTATAGTCAGTTATAACATTTTTCCTATTAAATTAAGTTTTTTAATTACCGGTTTTATTATTGGAATGACCGGTTTTATTATTCTGCACTTTTATCAAAACAAACGGGTCAAAAAACTTCAAAGCATTCCGATTTTATTGGCTTTGGTTGTTGTTATTTTAGGACAAATTTTAAGTGCCTTGCACAATCCTGCTAACAATTCTGATTACTTTACAAGGTTTGTTAAACCTGATAATATCATAAAGTTGATTGTTAACAAAAAAATCAAAGCGACCGGTTCATATTGTAATTACTACGCAAAAATCCAAGAAATCAATCAACAGCAATCGCGAGGCAAAATCCTGTTGAAAATCCTAAAGAACAAACCACAACCGCAAATTGGCAACCAAATACAATTACTGATTGAAGATACACAAATAAATTTAATACCAAAAGCACGCAATCCCTACGGTTTTGATTACCGGCGTTTTATGAAACATCTGGGGATTTATCATCAAATCAATTTGAAAAATGCCGTATATCAAATTGTTTCGGTAAAAAAAATCAACTTAATACATTACACGGCTCAATTGAAAAAAAACATCAAAAAAAAAATTCAAAAACATTTAAGTCCGGAGGCTTTTGCATTGGCTATGGCATTATTTTTAGGTGAACGTCTGGAATTATCACCTGAAATTTATCTGAATTTTCAAACCTCCGGCACCGTGCATATTTTAGCTATTTCAGGTTTGCATATCGGGATATTATTAGTTTTATTAAACTTTATTTTTAAACCGATTAAACAATATTCTA
>JALVKK010000081.1 GCA_027033875.1 Flavobacteriales bacterium | reverse complement strand
AAGTTAAAAGTTGAAAGTTAAAAGTTAAAAGTTGAAAGTTGAAAGTTTTTTTTAGTGATAAATATGTAAATCCCTGAATAAGGTTGACCGGTTTTTATTAATATTTTCATTATTGATAATCATAGATTGTTTCTGTCCTTTAAAATCAATTCCGATAAATATTTATACAATTCAAATTCCGTTTTTTGTGTTAAAAAATCCAAATGTTTTTCAATAGTTTTCATATCACCACGACTGGCGGGACCTGTTTGAGCATGTGCCGGCGATAAGTTTTGTACTTTTTGAGCGGTTTCTATAATCAAAGGTTTTATCAAGTCAAAAGATAAGTCGTTATTTTGCAATATATTTTCGGCTTGACGGTACATATAATTGACAAAATTGGCTGCAAAAACGCCGGCAATATGTAAGGCTTTGCGTTGGTCTGAATTAACAATTTCTACTTTTTTTGAGAGAGAATCCGCCAAAGTTTTAAGCAATTGTAAGTCTTGTTCGGTTTCCGCTTCAATCATTATGGGAATATTGGAAAAATCCAAGTCAGGTTTGTCTTTTGAAAAAGTTTGAAACGGATAAAAAACACCTTTTCGACGAGTTTGTAAGGCGATCATCGGCACACTGCCTGAGGTGTGAACGGTTAATGTATCAAAGTCCTTCAGTTTCTTTGAAAAGGACACAATAACATCGTCTTTGAGTGCCAAAATAAACAAATCTGCCGGTTTGAGTTGAGACAAATCATCTATGATTTCGGTTTGTTTTTCAAATGATTTGATGTTAGATAAATGCCTGTTATAAATTTGTTGCAGACGTACACCGGACAATTTGAACAGATTTTTGGCTAAATGGGTACCTACATTACCACCGCCAAACAGGGTGATATGTATAGGTTGCTTAGCCATGTACCAAGGCATTTTTTCCTAAACTGTTGGTGAGTTCTGCTTCATAGCTCAATAGTTTGTCCCAAATTTGGTCTATGCGTTCTTTACCGCCGAATTTGCGAGCGTAGTCAAGAAAAACTCTGTAATGACGGGCTTCGCTGACAAACAATTCTTCATAAAATCCGGCTAATTCGGGATAAGATTCTTTGATAACGGGTATCAAAACGCTGAATCGTTCGCAACTTCTAGCTTCCATTAGAGATGATAACATCAGTTTTTGCAAAAATTTTTCTTCACGATCCTTAGTACGTGGAAAAAATTTTCGTAACTGCATAGCGTAAGTATTTTGCGACTCTTGTCCGAGTTTCAGGTTTAATTTTTGCATACGTTCATAGACCATTTCAAAATGTTGCATCTCTTCGATAGCCAGTGCCGACATGGTATTGACAAACTCTACATCAGTAGGACGGTGATTGATAACCGCCATAGCCGATTGAGCGGCTTTCATTTCGTTGTAAGCATGGTCTGTCAAAAAAGTGTTTAAGTCTTTTATGACAATTATTGCCCATGCTTCGGGTGTTTGAGCTTTTAAACCTAGCATAAATATATATAAATTATTGAAAAAATCATTTTTTCGGATTGTCTTTTTTCAAACTATCTATAAATTGACGTGGTGATTTTTGATTAAACTTCTTAAAAACAGTACTAAAATATTTAGGATTGGAAAAACCGGAACTGTATGCAACTTCTTTGATGCTCATCTCGCCTTTGATTAGTAATTTTTTGGCTAAACGTAATTTGGCTTGAACAATAAAATCTTGAGGCGATAAGTTAACCATATTTTTGAGTTTCATATACAACGAGGTTCTACTCATTCCCATTTTTTCGGATAAATCGTGAACTGAAAAATCACTATTTTCAATATTATCTAAAATAATTTTTTCAAGTTTGTTTAAAAATTCTTGATCATTTTTGTTACGATACAAAGCGGCATTATCAATATTATTTTCGTGAATGTATTTTTTACGCAAATTTTCTTTTAATTTTAAGATGCTTAATATTTTACTCATTAGATATTTTATATCAACGGGTTTTTCAAAATAATATGAAATACCGGTTTCGGCACTTTTTAGTTTTTGGTCGGAATCGTGAATAACACTAATCATAAAAATAGGAATATGATTCAGATTGATGTCATTTTTAATGATTTTGGCCATTTCCATACCATCTATTTCGGGCATAATTAAGTCGGTTAAGATAATATCCGGATTAATTTGGTTAGCTTTTTCCAATCCTTCTTTCCCGTTTTTTGCTTCAAAAACTTGAAAATAATAACTCAATTCTTTGACCAATGTTCGGCGAAGCTCATTATTGTCTTCTACAATTAATATTTTGGTGTCACTATAATTGCTTAATTCGGATAAATCTTCAAAATCATATTTATTTTTATGTATATGATCGCTTTTTATAATAGCTTTTTCATTATACTTATGAGCAAAATTCTTTATTAATAATGTAAATTTTGTACCTTTATTTTCTTGACTTTCAAATTTGATATTACCACCGGTTTTATCTAAAAGTTTTTTTACCATAATCAATCCGAGTCCGGTTCCGGGTCTTTGACTGTTTATGGCATTTTGAGCGCGGTAGTACCGGTTCAAAATATATTTTTGTTGGTCTTTGGGGATACCCAAACCTTCATCAATAACATCAATTTTTAGATCTTTTTTTCCTGTTTTACGAATGTTAATTGTGATTTTTCCGTTATCAAATGAGTATTTGACTGCGTTAGAAATTAGGTTTAATAAGATTTTTTCGAGATATTCTTTGTTGAAATAAAATGATTTATCGCCCCATTGATTGTTAATTTCAATATGTAAATTACGTTCCTTCACAACAGGATTAAAGTTGCTTAACAAATCCTTAATAAAAGTATTAATATTTATTTTATGAATATCTTCATTAAAATGTTTGCTTGAAGTAAAACGTTGAAAGTTTAACATTTGCTCAAATAATGCATTTATTTGATTGACATTATTTTTGATTCTCAGATTGCTTGTTTTATCCAAATCAGGTTCCGAAGAAATGCTATTTAATGATGAAAGTAAAATAGCCATCGGTGTTCTAATTTCGTGTGTCAGATTATTGAAAAAATCGATTTGAGTATCGGCATATTTTTTATTGACAATTAAACTTGTAATGCGTATGACAGCAAAAAATAAGCCGATAATTAAAACTCCATATATAAAATAAGCTATATTGCTAGCCCACCAAGGTGCTTGAACATGGATTTTAATTTCTCTGACAGGGCTTGATTTTCCGTATTTATTAAAAGCTTTGACTTTAAACGTGTAATCGCCTGCATTCAAATTAGTATATGTAGCAAAATTTGTATAACTTGGGGTTGTCCAGTTTTGTTCAAATCCTTCAAGTATCCAAGAATATTTAACTTGTGATGGATTATCTTGCAAAACTCCGGTAAATTTCAGTTCAATTGAGTTTTGTTTGTATTTCAGATTGATTTCACTTGTTGCGTCAATGTGAAATTTTAAAGGTTTTTCACCGAGTTTTATGATTTTGTTAGATACTTTAAGTTCATCAAATATAACTTTCGGTACTATTTCTTTTACTTTTATGTTATACGGATTAAAGAGGCTTGCACCGTCAATACCTCCGAAAGCAAAAAGACTATCGGATATTTTACAATAACTACCCATAATATATTCTGTTGAAGCCAAACCGTCAGTCTTATCATATACATATATTAATGTATCTTTGGGTTTAATGATAATGTGCGCTAAGCCTTTGATTGTGCTGACCCACAAATTTTGATCATTGGTTGCCAAAATACCTTTAACAATATCGGAAGGTAAAGATTTTGTCAGATTAATGACTTTTTTGATTTGTGTTTTCGGATCATAAAAAATCAGTCCGGCACCATTAGTTCCTATTACCAATTGCCCGTCGTTGGTTTCATATATACAATTGATTTTCGGATATGCCATTGTTTTGTCCGGCAGCAGGTTTTTTATATGTTTATATTGATTTATACTGTCGTTGATAATATAAATACCGTTCATACAACCGGCTATGATAGAACCGTTTTTGGTCTCTGTAAGCGTCCTGACATTGATAATAGGATAGGTTTCTTCAGTTTTATCTTTTCTGAAAACATATAGATTGTTTGCAATGCCACCCATCCACAAATTAGCTTTGTTATCTTTTAATAATGAATATATTTTAGCTTGTTTTTGCTTAGGTATTCTTAGTTTTTCACCGTTCCATTGTTGATAATTGTTAACATCAATTTTAAATAAGCCGTTGTTGTAAGTGCTTACCCACATATAGTTTCCATCAGGTTCCAAAGACAGAACAATACTGTTTTCAAGATTATTTTGTTCGGTTTTTAATGAAAGATGCCGCCACGTATTATGAACAGGGTCAAAAATACTGATACCTTTTTTAGTGCCGAACCAAATTTTACCGTTTTTATCTTTTTCTATAGCACGGGTAAAATTTGTAATCAGGCTGTTAGAATTGTTAATTTGATGTCGAATTATTTTAAATGGAGAAGCTTGAGGATTGAAATAATTAACGCCACCGCCGTAGGTAGCGAGCCAAATAATATTTTCATGCCCTTTTTCCATGTCGTAAATGCTGTTGCTGCGTATTGTATTAGGAATGTCCGGATCTTCAACAATATGTTCCAACAGTTTAAAGTTTGAGTCTAGTTTGTAAAATCCATCGCCGTTTGTGCCGACATAATAATTATTTTGATCATCTGCAATTATGTCAAAGATAGGTTTGGTTATTTTTGGATTGATATTCAGCTGCTTTACCGTAAACTGTTTGTTCGAAATTTTATATATTTCTCCGGATTTAGAACCGGCAAAAATTTGATTATTAATCCGGACAATGCATCGAATGGCTGTATCGTCGTTTAAATTTATTTTACGCAATTCTTGAGTTGAAACTTTAAAAGCAAAAAAACCATCTGAGGCACCAAAAAGGATATTATCATTGTGGCTTAATATTGAAAAAATATTTTTTTTGGGTAAAAAATGTTTGAACTGCATTTTATCATCAATTACCCATAGCCCGTTATAGGTACCAAACCAGATTTGATGTTTGTTATCTTCAGTGATAGTATATACGTGTTCAGGATTGATATCTTCATTTGTGTTGATTAAATCAAAACGATCAAATTTATTATTATATATACAAATACTTTTCTCCAAGCCTATCCAAATACGTTGTTTAGAATCAATAAACAGTTCAGTTACTTTGTTGCTAACTTTTTTAGGTAAGCCTTTGTACGTGTTGTAAAGTTTGAATTTTTTTGAATCGAATTTTAACACTCCTTCTTCGGAGGCAATCCACAGATTACCTATACTATCTTGTTTTATTCCGTATGTAATACTTTGAGGCGAATTGCCGATACCGGATAATTGCCGAATGTTTATTTTGTTATTTAATTGAGCTAGAAGGATTTGCTGTCCTGTCAACAAAAAAAATATAAATTTT
>JALVKK010000080.1 GCA_027033875.1 Flavobacteriales bacterium | reverse complement strand
GACGAAATAGTCGGGTTGTGGGTTGGTAAAAGCTGGAAGGTTAAACGGGTTTATTAGTAGAAAGTTTATAAAGTTTATAATGTTTATAAAGTTTATAATGTTTGTAAAGTTTATAATGTTAATGGTAAGTGTTTCTATTGAAAACAATTTGATATGTTGAGTAAAAGGTCAAAGTAATTTTATCAACTAAAACCATACATATTAATTCTACCGTTTATAAATTTAATGATAAAAGCAAGTTGAAAATCATATCATTTTTCTTATTTTCGGATTTTTAAAGTCCTGAAAAATGTATCAAGAGATTCTCAACGAGATATACAACGAAGTCAACAGTTTAGATTGCCTGGGCAAGCAAGCGGATTATATACCCGAATTGGCAAAAATCTCTTCTGACAAATTTGCTATAAATTTGACGGAACTTTCAGGAAATAATTACGGGGTCGGTGATATTACGGATAAATTCAGTCTGCAAAGTATTGCTAAGGTTTTTGCTTTTACTTTGGCGTACAGACTTAAGGGAAGCGCTGTGTTTCAACATGTTGGCGTAGAGCCGTCAGGGGACCCGTTCAATTCGTTGATACAATTGGAACAAGAACAAGGCATGCCTCGCAATCCTTTGATCAATGCCGGTGCTTTGGCTATTTGTGATGTATTGATAGACGAATTGGCCGATCCGGAACATGATTTGTTTGATTTTATCAAAAAAATAGCCCGGAATGACGCGGTTACATACAATTCGAAAGTTTACAGGTCGGAAAAAAATACCGGTTTTCGCAATCGGGCTTTGGTCAATTTGATGAAATCATTCGGACGTATCAATAATGATACCGAAGCGGTTTTGGATTTGTATTTCAAACTTTGTTCGGTAGAAATGACGGCACCTGAATTGTCAAAAACATTTTTGGTGTATGCCAACCATGGCAAAATACCGGAAACTCAAGAGCAAATTTTAACAAACAGTCAAACCAAACGCTTAAATGCCATTATGCAAACATGTGGATTTTATGATGAAGCCGGTGAATTTACTTTTCGAGTAGGATTGCCGGGCAAAAGTGGTGTCGGAGGCGGTATTGCCGCCATTCACCCCGGCAAATATGCCGTGGCGGTTTGGAGTCCGATGTTGAATCCGAAAGGCAACTCGGTTAAAGGTATGAAAGCATTGGAACTGTTGACGACCAAATTGGGTTGGAGTATTTTTTAAGGCATATAAATATTTTTCCCTTGTTGCAAAACTACTTTATAATCGTAAGTTTTGTCGCCGGATAATCGAACCGTAAATACCAAATAATCTTCCTTGTTATCAATCACGTCATCTTTGATTTTTCTCGTTTCAAAAACATAAGTTCCAACCGGTAAGGTCTGATGAAGATTGAAAGGTTTTTTTATATCTAAATTTTTCAACAAAAATCTATCGATATGCAGAGTTTTTTCTCCGTTTACTAAATAAATCGATTTCAGTTGTACCGGTTTTAATAATTCAAAACTTACGTTGTACCTGAGGAATACAGGCGCTTCTTTTCTGCCCGGAAAAACTGTTTGTTTGTCGGCTTGTTTGACTTTTATGATATCGGGACGACAAGCTGTAATAAACAATAGCGTAAATGTAATAATCCATAGTTTTTTCATATATCTTTGTTTTATCGGTGAATCTATTAAATTAAATGATTATCAGGTCAATCCGGATAAAAAAATGACTCCCGTCGAGCTTATTTTATATCCGTTTTATAATATGCTTTTGCAATAATCT
>JALVKK010000079.1 GCA_027033875.1 Flavobacteriales bacterium | reverse complement strand
TCAAAGATTTGAGTGGCAACATCATATATAGTTTTGATGAAACCGGTAATAAGACTTATCATGTCGATCACGAAAATTATTTCAGAGGCTTTCGTGAAGCAGTCAAAATACTCAAAGAAGGCGAAAGAGCGGTATTTATTTTTCCGTCAAGTGCCGCATACGGATTTCACGGCGACGAAAAAAAAATCGGCACCAATGTGCCTTTGATTTTAGAACTCAAAATTTTAAAAATAGAAAAACAAAAAAACAAATAATTATGAAACAAATCAGTTGGATTTTATTAGTAATAATTTTGGGATTAACGGCTTGTAAGTCATCAAAATATCCCGATTTGAAAGACGGATTGTATGCTGAGATGCAAACGGATAAAGGTAATATCGTACTCGAATTGCGTCCGGACAAAGCACCGTTAACCGTAGCTAATTTCGTAACTTTAGCCGAAGGGACCAATCCTTATGTTCAAAAAGAATATAAAGGTAAACATTTTTATGACGGATTGACATTTCACCGTGTTGTCAGTAAAGCTGCCGGTGCGCCGCAAGATTTTGTAATTCAAGGCGGCGATCCGCTGGGTAACGGACAAGGCGGACCCGGTTATCAATTTAAAAATGAAATTTCAGATCTGAAACATACCAAAGGAGCCTTGTCTATGGCAAGAGAAAACCGACCGGATACCAACGGCAGTCAATTTTTTATTACATTGACTGACACCCCTCATTTGGACGGGAATTACAGCGTTTTCGGTTATACGGTTAAAGGTTTTGATGTCGTTCAAAAAATCAGTAAAGGAGATACTATCAAAAAAGTTACCATCATCCGCAAAGGAAAAGATGCCAAAGCATTTGACGCCGTTAAAGTTTTTAACGACTATATGAAAGAAAAGAAAATTGAGGATGAAAAAAAAGATGGAGCCAAAAAGAAATTAGCCGCAGATTTAGCCGCTAAAAAAACACAAGCAAAAGCCGACGATTCCGGATTAAAAATATTAATCGAAAAAGAAGGTACGGGCAAACAGCCCAAAGCCGGCGAATGGGTAAAAGTACATTATACGGGTTACCTGACCGATGGTACCAAATTCGATTCATCTTATGATCGCGGGCAGCCTATCAGTTTTCAAGTTGGAAAAGGACGTGTTATTGCCGGTTGGGACAAAGGCATTATGCAACTCAAAGAAGGAACTCAAGCATATCTTTTTATTCCACCTCATCTTGGATATGGCGAACGAGGTGCCGGTGGTGTTATCCCGCCTAATGCCGACTTAATTTTTAAAGTCGAACTGGTAAAAATCGGAAAATAATTTTTTCATTTAAAAAAAAAGTTATATTTTTATAACTCAAATTTAATAACTAAAAATTGATATTATGGAGCATAAAATAAATTATCTGAGCGACCTCGAGTTTAACTTAGACACATGGAAAAGAGAACTGAAATTTCATAGAGACGAAATGGACACTTTTCAAGAAAAATTAGATGAAGTGGCTACACGAAAAAATCTGGACAAACAAGCTTTAATCGATTTGGAAAGTTTTCAAAATAAAATTTTAAGAGAAAGAAAAGTCATTTCGGATATTTTACACAAAATACGTAAAAAACGTTTGAGTTTAAAAACTGCAGATATAAACGAACCATTGGATGGCAGATTATACAGAGAACAAATTCCGTTGCGTGACGAAATGCGTACTTATATCCGTTTGCACTACGATTTGAAGGAAGCTATGATGGATTTCTTTACCCAATGGTTGAACTAAGTCAGTTGAAAGTGGAAAGTGTAAACTTGACACAAATTATAGACTCAATATAAACTTTTAGAATCCCGGGCTTGTTTAGCTTGGGATTTTTTTAAACCTAATATGTAATAGTACAAATAAGAAAATTGCAATTAGATGATGTAAACATATTTTCGCAATTGATGAATAAATACATTGACATACACGCACATCAAACTCCAAATAACGATAAGATACTTGCCGTAAAAAACTATATACTCGGGCTTAATTCTGTTGAAAATCATGATATTTTTTCCATCGGTATTCATCCGTGGTATATTGATGAAGGCAAATCCAATATCAAGGATATTGAGAATCTTATCAATAAAGATAATTGTATTGCCATAGGTGAATGCGGGCTGGATTTGATGCCCAAAATTCTCAAACAATATGATATTGCAAAACAAGAAGAGATATTTTTGTTGCAAGCAGAATTATCAGAACAGTATCAAAAACCATTGATTATTCATTGCGTCAAATGTTTTGACCGTTTATTGTCCATCAAAAAAACATTTAAACCACAATCCGCTTGGATTATTCATGGCTATAGTAAAAATGCTAATTTAGCCGGTCAACTTATTGAAGCGGAATTTTATATCTCATTTGGCGCACATTTATTTAATAGTGCCAAAAACAGAGAAGCCTTAAAAAGTATTCCGATTAATCGGCTTTTTTTGGAAACCGATGACCAAGCATTTTATGACATCAAAAGTATTTACGAAAAAACCGCAAGCATCAAAGGTATTAGTGTAAACCGTTTGCAACAAGTAATAAATTTGAATTTTAAGAAGGTTTTCGGGAGAGATTAGGATGTAACAAATTGTGGTAATATAGCTTTTGCTTGTTTATTGGTTTTAAATCGCCAAATATGCACCCACTCGTTATTTTCTTACAAACCAACGGCCACATTACTGTTTCCTATATCAATTACCAGTTTCATATTGTTTATACGGAATAATAATTACGACTTTTGTACCTGCCGGTTTTCCGGTTTCATCGTACAAATCTTCAAATATCAGTTGATACCCAACAGAAAAATTTTTGGTAAAATGACGTAAACGTTCTTCGGTGAGTTTAATCCCGACAGATTCACGCTTAAAGGTTCTGGTTTCTCTAATTTCAGCAGCTCTTTCGCGGCCTATACCGTTATCAATAATTTCTATAACAAAATAGTTTTGATCTTTGGGAAATATATTTACAATCAATTTTTTTTCTCCCTTTTTTGGAGACAAACCATGCCACAAAGCATTTTCAATAAAAGGTTGTGTGATTAGCGGTGGAATTAAGAGTTCATCTAAATTTAATTGGTCGGATACATTGATTTCAAAATTTATTTTATCGGAAAAACGGATATTTTCAATGGACACATATTTTTTAATCGTTTCAATCTCATCTTTCAAAGTCGTTTCTTTATCTATAGTTGACTGTAAGATGGTTCTAACCAGCTTTGAAAAAGTACTCAAATATACAACCGCTTCTTTAGTTTTTTGTTGAATGATAAACATTTTAAGAGAATTGAGAGAATTAAAAATAAAATGCGGATTCATTCTTGCTCTCAACAAATTCTGTTCGAGATTCATCAATTTTCGTTGATTTCTCAATTGATAAGATTTGTAAAAAACAGCACCTAAAATAATCAATAAACCCAAAAAAAGTAAGCTATAATAAAATGATTTTTTAGTACGCTTCAGCTTTTTCTTAACACTCAGATTCTCTTCACCCAAGGCTTTCATTTTTTGCTTATTTTCCAATTTAATCTGCTTAATAATCACATCTGAAACCAACTGTCTGTTTTTCTCATTTAATATTTCATTTTGTTTTTCATTAAATTTCTTATGATAAAGTAAAGCTTCTTTAAATTTTCCTTGTTTTTCTTTTAGAAAAGAAAATTGTTCATAAGCAGCTTGCGCCACGGAAGTTAACTTTTTATCAATTGCCAATCGCAAACCTTTGTTCAAATAAAATTCGGCTGTTGCATACTGTTTGTTTTGCAAATAAGTTTTACCGAGATTTATATAAACGTCTGCCAGATAATATGCATCACCCAATTTCAAGGCTAAAGCCAAATTAGGCTTAATAATCTCAAGAGCTCGATGTGTTTTGCCTTTTTTCAATAATATATTTGCAATACTGGTATTACAAATAATTTTACCTATTTTCGAATTAATTTGTTTGTTATACGACAAAGACTTTCGATAATATTTCAAAGCCATATCATAATCACCTTTTCGCTCATAAATTGAACCTATATTTTGATAATTAATGGCCAATCCCAATATATTAGATTCTTTTTTTTCTATTTCCAAAGCATTTAAAAAATGTTGCAAAGCTAGATCATCGCGTTGCAACAACATAAAAATATTACCGATACTGTTGTGAGAAATGGCAATATTTTTTAAAATACCAATATTTTTATTAGGAGCTTTTAAAGCAATATTAAGAGCTTTGTTGTGATATTCAAGCGCAGACTTCACAGCGTCCATCCGGCGATAGACCACCCCCATCATATTCAAACTGTAAATTTGATTGTAAATATCATCTGTCTTTTTTGCCAAATCGTAGGCTTTTTGATGATAACGCAGGGCTTTTGAAAAATCGGCATTAATACGATACAGCTTACCTAACAAGTTATAAGCTAAAATTTCAGCCTGAGGAAAGTTTTTTTGACGGCTCAATTCGGCTAATTTCATCAACTGAACCGAATCTTTTTTAACGCTATACAACAGCTTATTGAGCTTATAATTATCTATTATTTTATGAGTAATTGCATAATTAATAATACTATCAATAGATGGTTTTTGCGCTACTGAAAAAACAGTAGTAGCAATAAACATTAGCACACTCAAATAATAACGATGAAACATCAGGTTATATATCTAAAATAATAATTATTTTTTTGCTTCGTTCCAGTAATTTTCCATCTCTTCCAAACTCATATTATTGAGGTCTTTTCCTTCTTTTTTTACTTTTTGTTCCAAATATTGAAAGCGTTTGATAAATTTTTTATTGGTTATTTCCAATGCTGTTTCCGGATTAATATCCAAAAAACGCGCATAATTAATCAAAGCAAACAAGACATCTCCGAATTCTTCCATCATTCTTTCTCTGTTGTTATTAATAACTTCGGTTTTGAATTCATCAATTTCTTCGTTTACCTTTTCCCAAACTTGTTCGGCATTATCCCAATCAAAACCTACACCTCTTGCTTTTTCTTGAATACGCATAGCTTTGACTATAGCCGGTAACGATTTAGGCACACCTTCCAAAACGGACTTTTTTCCCTCTTTGAGTTTTAATCTTTCCCAATTTTCTTTGACTTCCTTTTCGTCTTTTACTTTTAGATCGCCGTAAATATGCGGATGACGATAAATCAATTTTTCGCTGATAGCGTTTGCTACATCAGCTATATCAAAATCACCGGTTTCACTCCCTATTTTGGCATAAAAAACAATATGCAGCAACAAATCGCCCAGTTCTTTCTTAATATTTTCGGTATCATTTTCCAAAATAGCATCTGCTAATTCGTAAACTTCTTCAATAGTTAAGTGCCTAAGCGTATCATTGGTTTGTTTTTTATCCCAAGGGCAACCTATTCGCAAATCGTCCATTATATCAAGCAAACGTCCGAAAGCCTCTAATTTTTCATCTTTGGTATGCATGCATCTATTTGTTTTTGTAATGAATTAAAATAAGAAAAAGCCTCAGCCGGATA
>JALVKK010000078.1 GCA_027033875.1 Flavobacteriales bacterium | reverse complement strand
GCTTTGCTTCGTGCTTGTTCCAGTGTATCTGCGTGTGCTACGACATTCAAAACGCGTCCGCCATTGGTCAAGATTTGTCCGTTTTCGGATTTTGTGCCGGCGTGAAATACGATAATATCATCGTTTACCTCTTCCAAGCCGCTAATCAATTTACCTTTTTCATAAGCTGCCGGATAGCCACCAGACACCAAGACGACATCGACAAAATATCCGGAATTAAATGTCATTGTAATATCTGACAAATTGCCGTTCAAACACGCCCGGCTGATATTCCATAAACTTGTTTTGAGTGCCGGCAACAAGACTTCTGTTTCAGGGTCACCGAAACGCACATTGTATTCCAACAGATAACTTTTACCCTCTTTGACCATAATACCGAAATAAATCACCCCTTTGTAGTGCATCTTTTCAGCTTGAATACCTTTTAGGGTCGGTTCAATGATATTTTTGTTGATATCCGCCATAATCTCCGGCGCCATATCCACCGGACAAAATGCGCCCATACCGCCGGTGTTTGGTCCTGTGTCGCCTTCGTTTAACTGCTTGTGATCTTGCGACGGCTGTAAAGTTTTAATACTACGTCCATCGGTAAAAGCAATCACGGATACTTCATTACCTTGAATTTTATCCTCGATGATAAACGGCACATTCTTACCGTAAGATTGTTCCAGTTTTTGCAAAGCATCTTTTGCTTCGGTTACCGAGCTGCATACAAACACGCCTTTGCCACCGGCTAGTCCGTCAAATTTGATAACGAGATTGCCGTTTTTATCTGTAATCAACTTTTCTGCATCGGTAGTATGGTTAAAACTTTGAAACGCTGCCGTAGAAACCCCGTATTTTTGCATAAATTTTTTGGCAAAGATTTTAGAAGCTTCCAATTGTGCCGCTTGCTTATCCGGTCCTATGATTTGTATGTCTGTCGATTTGAAAAAATCTACAATCCCTTCCGCCAACGGCTGTTCGGGTCCTACAAATATCATCTCTATTTGGTGCTTTTCACAAAAATCTTTTACCGCTTCAAAATTTTGAATATCCAAAGCATACGAATTCGGAATACCACCGTTACCGGGTGCCGTAAATACGTTGTCCCAACCGGCATCTTGTGCGAATTTCCACGCCAATGCGTGTTCTCTTCCACCGCTACCAAGGATTAAAATCCTTTTAGTTGAATGTTTATAATGTTGAATGTTCATAATGTTAGTTGAAAGTTGAAAGTTAAAAGTTCATAAAGTTTAAGAACTAAAAAAACTATAAAACTTTGAATAATTCTGATAATAATTTTGAAACATCTACCGATAACCGGTATAAATCATCAAACTCCTCAATTTTTATCATATCGGTTTCATAATTTATGATTTTTAGACGTTTTGCCAAAACGTCTCTACTTATTACTTTTATTGATTAAATTAACTATAATTTTTATCATCGTTTCTTTTTCTTCCGGTTTACTAACCGCAATCATAAGGGTTAGCGCAACCAACGCATTACCGGCTATTCTTTTTTGCCCTTTTTGATTTCTTAATATCCCATTTTTTTCTAGAAAATATAAGAACAATAACGCTGCAATTCTCTTATTTCCATCTGTAAAAGAATGATTTTTTACTATGAAATACAAAAGATTAGCTGCCTTTTCTTCAATACTCGGGTATAAATCTATTTTTTCGAATGTTTGATAAATTGTTGAAATAGAACTTCTAAATGATTGATCCTTTTCTTGTCCGAATAAATCACTATTTCCGTAAGCAACTTTTGCTATTTGAATTTGTTTAATTGCCTCCTCATACGTTAA
>JALVKK010000077.1 GCA_027033875.1 Flavobacteriales bacterium | reverse complement strand
ACCTTTGATTTTGCAAAAAAGTATTTCGCAAGTGCGTAATTGTTTATAAATCAATATAAAAAACCGAATAACCACAGTGGTATCCTGTTTTGATAACCGTATTCAATATCATCTGCTACTACAAAAGCATTATTCAATGTTTTGATTTGTTTGTGTGATTTGTTTTTTCCACCGATTTCAAAATAATATTGATTGTCCACTTTAAAGTCTGTTTCCACCGTATAAGTAACTTTGTGCTTATAATCTAATTGATTGAAAAAGAAAGTTTCACGTAAATTGCCGGCATTGGTATTGTCCGGTGCAATGGTATAGGCAAAATTGGTGTTTTCCAAATAGATTTTTTGAGGTTTTTGCAGTTTGCTGATACCAAAACTGTTTTTTACCAATTGTTTTGTAATACCACTTTCTTCCAAAAAGTAAAGGTATTGTACTAAAGTATTTCTGTTAATCCCAATTTTATGACTGAGTTTACTGACATTAGGTATAAAAGGAACTGATTCTGCAATAATTAATAGTAACTCTTTAATTTTCGGGATATAAGCGACTTCTACTTTTCGTAGTTGCGGCAATTCTATCTCTATAATCATATTTAAGATTTCCGTTAGTCTATGAGCATACAAATCTTTTGATTCTTTGTAAAACGGAAAATAGCCGTATTGTAAATAATCATTGAAGCGTGCTAAGGGTCTGATTTTTGAATTGATATTTCTGGCAATATCTATATGATTTTTTAAAAGTTCCGGGAGCGTGATGCTGTTAAAATGATTACCTGTTTCAAAGTTTATAAATTCTCTATACGATAAGCCTTGCATGGTATAAACGATGGCTCTTCTACTCAAATCGGCTCTGGCGTTGAGGATTTGTAATAATGACGAACCCGTAAAAACAATTTGAAGTTTAGGAAAATCATCATAGATATTTTTGATTTCCGTTGCCCAATTATCGTATTTATGCACCTCATCCAAAAAAAGGTGTTCGCCCCCCAATTTGACAAAGCGGTCGGCTAAATCATAAATGCTTTTATTGGCAAACCATAAGTTATCTAAACTGATATACAGCACTTTATCTAATTTGTGCGATAAGTGCAATTTGATATACTGCAATAATAAAGTAGATTTACCGACTCCCCGTGCCCCTTTTATTCCAATAAGTTGAAGATCCCAATCGATTTCTTTCATAATACTTCTTACAAAATCTGTAGGTGTATTTTGCAGTAATCGTTCTTGTTTTTCAAATAAAGATTTCATTTGTTGTTTATTTTGCTTATTAGAGAAAGCAAATATAAGTAATTTTTGCTTACTCGAGTAAGCAGAATGTTGTTTTTCTTAATGAAACCGCAAAATTTGTATAAATATTGCGGATACAATCGCAAAATTTACAGGAAATAGAAATACGCAAGCTTAATAAATTTTTCCAAACGGAAAAAAGTAGCAACATTTTTTCGGTTGACCGGCAAAAAGTAGCGGAATTTAGTTGTTTCCTTATTGTAGATAGCAAATTTAGTTTTTTGCATTGCTCAAAAAAGTAACAAAAAAGTCTATTATTCCGGCATAATGAATTCTAAATAATTCTCCGGTGTTATGATTTTGGTTTCGGCACCGGGATAAGCAACTGTAAACGATTTGGGGATTTTTGCTTTTTTGCGGGTATTCCATTTAAATTCATAAGCAAATAATTTGCCGTCCCGTTCTTCGATATAGTCGATTTCTTGTTGAAATTTTGTTCGCCAAAAGTATTTGTTTGAATAAATTTGATGGTAGGCGGTATATTTTATACGTTCGCTCAGGATATAGTTCTCCCATA
>JALVKK010000076.1 GCA_027033875.1 Flavobacteriales bacterium | reverse complement strand
AAAAATTACAAACGTATCAAGTTTCTGGATTCATCTGATTATTATTTGCAAAAAGCTTTAAAAATCTACCCGAATGACACCAAGTTTTTGAGACAGAATGTGATAGCTGCTTACCGGAAAAAGTCTTATCAAACCATGCTGAAAACTTTGCAAAAATTGGATAATTTGCATTATGATGACGTATTGTTCATCAAGAAAAACACCGGATTGGCTTATCTGATGTTGCAAAAGTACCAAGATGCCGAAACGGCACTTCATCAAGCCTTAAATTTGGATGCACGCGACCCCATTCTGTATTATTATTTGGGAAAAGTTAACCAAGCTACCGGACGCTTAAAAAAAGCCCGTAAATATTTTCAAACAGCTATTTGGTTAAAAAAACCTAAAGTTGATAAAGAATATTTTGAATTGGGAATGATTGCTAAAACACGTAAACAATATCAAACGGCATTTAACTATTTTAAAAAATCTTGGGATAATAATCATAAAAATTCAGATGCCTTGCTACAAATGGCTATGTTGTCGGAAACGGTGTTAAAACAACCGGATAAAGCATTAAAATACTATGAAGATTACCTGACACGATATGAGACTAACAACAAAGATAAAACCCGGTTTGTCAAATCCAGAATACCGGTTTTAAAACAAAAAATATTTTTAAATCAGCGATAATTTTCTCTCGATTCCAAACGCATTTAAATATTATGAATAATATAAAGTTTTAACTAACTTTGTCCGTATGAAAACCAATCTTATATACGGACTGCATCCGGTTATGGAAGCCATAAAATCGGGAAAACAAATAGACAAAATATTTATACAAAAAAAACTAAAAGGTCGGGGGGCGCAAAAATTATTGGAACTTTTAAAAGTTCACAATATTCACTACAAAAATGTTCCTGTGGAAAAACTCAACAAATTGACCCGCGAAAATCATCAAGGTGTCGTCGCATATATTTCTCCGATAAAATTTGCCATATTGGAAAATATTTTGGAACAACCCGCGAATCAATCAAGATTGTTTATCATACTTGACGGTATTACAGATCCTAGAAATTTCGGTGCTATCATCAGAACAGCGGTTGCCGTCAATGCCGATGGTCTTATTTTTTCTGAAAATAACAGCGCTCCGGTCAATGAAGACACTATCAAAACTTCAGCCGGCGGTATTTTTAATATTCCTTTGATCAAAGTTAAACATCTAAAAGATGCTATTTTCTTATTGCAAGCCTACGATATAAACATATTTGCTGCCACCGAAAAAGCCCAACAATCGATATATGAAACAGATTTGAAAACAAATATAGCCGTTATTATGGGCAGTGAAGGAAAAGGCATTCATAAAAGTTTATTGGAATTATGCACTGCAAAAATAAAATTGCCGATGTCAAGCAAGATGACTTCTCTCAACGTATCTGTGGCTTGTGGCGTAATATTGTATGAAGTGATCAGACAACGCCTGTGGAAATAAAAAAAAATTGTACAGATAAGATTTTTATTATTGTGAGCTTACGGCTTGAGTAACCCGATGATTCTTAAATATTTAACGCTTTCGTCGGCAAACAATTTGATATTGCCTTTTGGTATATTCAACATAAAATCATATAATTCATCTTCGTTGAAATAACCTATTCTGAAAGAAGCTTTTATGGAAAGAGATAAATATTTTTCATAAAGATTGGTCATGGCTGTAAAATCCAGTAACAAGTCGTATCGTCTGTCCAAAAATTCTAAAATTTCAGGTGTTTTTATGTTACCGAATGTCGAAAAAACACTTTTGTCAGCGACAATACCGCGTAGTTCGTTATAATGATCATTTTTTTCTTTGAAAGTAAAAATATCAAACTGGCTACTACTCAAATTTAATGCCCGTTGGACATATTTTAAGTTTTCAAAATTCAATTTAGATTTCGGATTATTCAAAATCGCTACTTTTCTTATCGGTTTTAACGGCATTGATCGTTCGGATAACACATTGATTAATAACGTGATTTTTCTTTCTATACTATTTTCTTTGAAACTAAACAAAAAGTGCAAATTTTTAAGGTGTAAATTTATAAAATAATTTAATTTGATTGCAAATTTTTTAATTATAGTTAATTCGGAAATTTGAAATTTATCATCACTGCCGAATCATTTTAACAGACATCAAGATGAAAGTAAATGATAAAAATGTTAATAATTTCAATAAAAACTGTAAATTTGTCGCAATCATAAATTAAAAAAATAAAACTATGAAAAAAATTGGTTTAATATTGTTAAGTATCAGTTTATTAACAGCTTGTCAAAAAGAAGTCAAGACGGCATTTGTAAAAACAGAAACTATTTTTAAAGAATATAAAGGGGTAAAAGATCAAGAAGCTGTTTTTAAGCAAAAACAAGAAGCCTTTACCAAAAAATACGATTCAATGGTAAAAGCATGGCGAAAAGAAGTTGTTGATTTTCAACAAAAAGCAGCAAAAATGTCGCCAAAGAAAGCCCAACAAAAAGATCAGGAATTGTATCAAAAACAACAGATTATTCAACAGATGCAACAACAAGAAGGTAATAAATTATCAGCCGAGATACAAAAACAAACAGATTCGGTTATCAAGAAAATTTATGAATTTTTTGATACCTACGGTAAGAAAAACGGTTACAAATACATTTTTGGTAAAAACAGTACGGGCGCTATGATGTATGGAGATGCCGGTGCAGATATTACAGACGAGGTCTTAAAAGCTTTGGACGCCGAATATGACGCAGCGACTAAAAAAGATACAACTGCCAACAAGTAAAAATTATTATTGTTACTTAATTTTCAACGCATCATAAATGGCATATATCTTAAATATAGAAACTGCTACCAAAAATTGTTCGGTTTCGTTGGGAAAAGACAAGCAATTAATTGATGTAATTGAATATGCAAGCGAATCTTATTCTCACGCCGAAAAATTGCATGTTTTTATAGACCGTATATTAAAACAAAACCGATTAAAACCAAGTGATTTGAATGCGGTTGCCGTAAGTAAAGGACCGGGATCATATACCGGCTTGCGTATAGGAGTGTCAGCTGCAAAAGGCTTAGCTTATGCATTAAATATACCGTTGATAAGTCTATCTACTTTGACAATATTGGCACGAAAAATTACTATAAATTCCGGCTTTATCATTCCGATCATCGATGCTCGCCGAATGGAAGTTTACAGCGCGGTTTATGACCAACACTACACTTTGGTACGCGATGTACAGGCAGATATATTGGAAGACAATCCTTTTGAAAAATATCTGAACGAAAATACAGTTGTCTTTGTAGGTGATGCCGTTGTCAAAGCTCGGAATATTATTTTGCATAAAAACGCCGTTTTTTCCAACGAAAGATACCCTTCAGCTCAACAAATGCATGATATTGCTTTTCAAAAATTTATAACAAAAAACTTTGAAAACATCGCCTATTTTGAACCTTTTTATCTTAAAGATTTTATAGTAGTTTCAAAAAAAAGTATATAAATATACTATTTGACATCATTATTCGTTGTAATACATAATATAAAAACATACAATAATTAAATCTCTTGAAATACTAACCAACTGATAAATAACTATGGAAACACAAAAAAGTAATTCTCCTGTTTTAAAAATCTTAGTAGCTTTATTGGGTATCGCTATTTTAGGTTTAGGTTATTATACTTATAATATGTATAATGAATCAAAAGAAACAGAACAAATTTTGCAACAAGAAAAAGAACAAGTTATCAACGAACTTGAAGATTTGAAAGTCAATTATGATCAGGCACTTGAAGAAAAAACAAAAATTTCAACCAAATTTGAAGAAGCTAAAACACGTATCGAATCTTTAATCGAAGAAGTTAAAAAACAGAAAAAAATAACCGCCGGTGTTATTCACAAATATAAACGAGAAGTAGCTTCACTGAAAGCACAACGCGACAAATTATATAAACTCGCCGATTCATTGCGTGCAGCAAATATGTTGTTAATTACTGAAAATGACAGTTTAAACACCAATTTGGAACAACAAAAACAATTTAACGACACGCTACTCAACAAAAATGAGCAATTGTCCCAAACATTGAACAAAGCCAAAATTTTATATCCGACCAATATTGTAGCCCAAGGTGTCAAAATCAAAAGTTCCGGTAAAGTTATTGAAACTAACAAATACAAACGAGCAACTGATATCAGAGTTTGTTTTACCGTTCCAAAAAATGAGATTTTGGAAACCGGTAATCAAACTTTTTATGTCAGAGTTGTCAATCCCAACGGAGATGTTATTGGCAGTCAAGAAACCATTGATGTTGATAATCAATCTGTTGAAGTAAGTGGCTCGGAAAACGTTATCTATGAAAACAAAGCTTTAAAAGTTTGTATTTTTGTAAAACCAAAAGATATAGAACATGAATTTATCAAAGGAAAATATGATGTATATCTTTATCATAACGGATATAAAGTCGGCTCAACAAGTTTTGAAATGGAAAGCGGACTATTTTAAATAACTGACTATTTGAAAAAATTGTAAATATCAATCAATAAAGCTATCTTTGTTCGCTCAAAGGTAGCTTTTTTTTGCCTCTTAGTCAAAATATTATCATTAAAAGTATTAATCACATGAGCGACGATCAATTTAAAAAAGTTTTATCTCACGCCAAAGAATACGGTTTTGTATTTGCATCTAGTGAAATTTATGACGGATTAAGCGCTGTTTACGACTACGGACCCAACGGTGTGGAACTCAAACGCAATATTCGTGAATATTGGTGGCAAGCCATGACCCGTTTGCACCAAAATATAGTCGGCTTGGATGCTGCCATTTTTATGCACCCTACGACTTGGAAAGCTTCCGGACATGTCGATGCTTTTAATGACCCGCTCATCGATAATAAAGACAGCAAAAAACGGTATCGCGCAGATGTTTTGATTGAAGATTATGTTGAAAAATTGGAACAGAAAGCACAAAAAGAAATCAAAAAAGCTCGTAAACGTTTTGGCGATGCTTTTGACCAAACCCAATTTGAATCTACACACCCGCGTGTCGTAAAATATCGCAAACAACAACAAAATATTTTGCAACGCATGGCAAAGTCATTGGAAAACAATGATTTGACAGATATTAAAACATTGATAGAAGAATTAGGTATCGCCGATCCGGTATCGGGCAGTAAAAACTGGACCGATGTCAAACAATTTAATCTGATGTTCGGAACAAAATTGGGCGCTTCCGCCGAAAATGCAACCGATTTATATCTTCGTCCCGAAACGGCACAAGGTATTTTTGTCAACTTTTTAAACGTACAAAAAACCATGCGAATGAAAATCCCCTTTGGGATTGCTCAAACCGGTAAAGCATTTCGCAACGAAATCGTAGCTCGACAATTTATTTTTCGTATGCGCGAATTTGAACAAATGGAGATGCAATTTTTTGTCCGTCCCGGCACCCAAAAAGAATGGTTTGATAAGTGGAAAGAAACCCGATTAAAATGGCATAAATCTCTCGGTTTAGGTGATGATTATTACCGTTTTCACGATCATGAAAAATTAGCCCACTACGC
>JALVKK010000075.1 GCA_027033875.1 Flavobacteriales bacterium | reverse complement strand
TGGTTGGAGTTGCTATGGATACCATTCAACAAGCAGAAGCCTATTTGTTGAATCGTCATTATGATACCTTAATGAAAACCGGAAGAAAAAAATAAGCTATGGCTAAACAACCCGCAATAGAAGTTGACGGCATTATCAAAGACGCATTGTCTAATGCCATGTTTAAAGTAGAATTGGAAAACGGACATATGATTACCGCTCATATTTCAGGTAAGATGCGCATGCACTACATTCGTTTGTTACCCGGCGATAAAGTGAAAGTGGAGTTAAGTCCGTATGATTTGACCAAAGGTAGAATAACTTATAGATACTAATAAAATTACGGTTGTATATATAACTAACCGTTAAACAGAAAAAAATATGAAAGTAAGAGCATCAATAAAAAAGAGAAGTCCTGAAGACAAGATTGTCAGACGAAAAGGACGTTTGTATGTTATTAACAAAAAGAATCCGAAACATAAACAAAGACAAGGATAATTATGGCAAGAATAGCAGGGGTAGATTTACCAAAAAACAAACGCGGCGTCATCGGTCTGACCTATATATACGGTATAGGCAAATCGAGAGCACAAGAGATCTTGGCAAAAGCCGGTGTAGATGAAGATAAAAAAGTTAAAGATTGGGATGATGCCGATATAGCCGGTATCAGACGTGAAATTGCTAATTACAGAATAGAAGGAGAATTGCGGTCGGAAGTTCAGCTCAACATTAAACGATTAATGGATATCGGTAGTTATCGCGGTATTCGTCACAGAATCGGATTACCGTTGAGAGGACAGAGAACCAAAAACAATTCTCGTACAAGAAAAGGTAAAAGAAAAACTGTTGCTAATAAGAAAAAAGCAACTAAATAAAAGTAAGTAGGTATTATGGCTAAGAACAGTAAATCATCAAAAGCTAAAAAAAGAAAGGTTAAAGTAGAGCCTAACGGTAAAGCTTTTATTCAAGCAACATTCAACAACGTAATTATTTCTCTTACCAACAAGAGCGGAGAAGTTATATCATGGTCGTCTGCCGGAAAAAACGGATTTAGAGGCTCAAAGAAAAATACACCTTATGCGGCTCAAGTAGCAGCCGAAGACGCAGCAAAAGTTGCTTATGAAGCCGGCTTAAGACGTGTAAAAGTCTATGTAAAAGGACCCGGAAACGGTAGAGAATCTGCCATTAGAACTATTCACAACAGTGGTATAGAAGTAGTAGAAATAATCGACGTTACACCCATTCCTCACAATGGTTGTCGTCCACCCAAAAGAAGAAGAGTATAATAAATTATTGAATTATGGCGAGATATACAGGACCCAAAACCAAGATTGCCAGAAAATTTGGCGAGGCAATATACGGAGAAGATAAACACTTTGAGAGAAAGAAATACCCGCCGGGACAACACGGCAACAATAGAAGAAGAGGTAAAAAATCGCAATATGCCATTCAGTTAACTGAAAAGCAAAAAGCAAAATATACTTACGGTATTCTTGAAAAACAATTTAGAAATCTATTTGAAAAAGCATCACGCCAAGGTGGTAATACCGGTGAAGTGCTTTTGCAATTGGTCGAATCAAGACTAGACAATGTCGTATATCGATTTGGCTTGGCACCTACCAGACGTGCCGCCCGCCAATTGGTATCGCACCGTCATATCACCGTAAACGGCGACGTAGTGAATATTCCTTCATATTCATTAAAACCCGGTGATATTGTAGGTGTTAGAGAAAAGTCTAAATCATTGCAAGTTATCACCGATTCATTAGATCAAAACAAGTCGAGCTACGAATGGTTGAAATGGAATAATGAAAAAATGGAAGGTGAGTTTGTAAACCGTCCGGAACGGGTGCAAATTCCGGAAAACATTCAAGAACACTTGATTGTCGAGTTATACTCTAAATAATAACATCAATTTTATGGCAATATTAAATTTTCAAAAACCGGATAAAGTCGTTCAAGTCAAATCAGATAATAAAACCGGAAAATTTGAATTCAAACCCTTAGAACCCGGTTACGGGTTGACAATTGGTAATGCGTTACGACGTGTTTTATTGTCATCGCTTGAAGGTTACGCAATTACATCTTTACGTATAGAAGGCGTAGAGCATGAGTTTACTTCGATAGACGGTATTGTCGAAGATGTAACCAAAATCGTTTTGAACTTAAAACAAGTGCGTTTCAAAAATCAAGTTGACGGAATAGATGCCGAAACAGTAAAGGTTTCTTTTAGCGGTAAAGAAAAAATGACCGCCGGCGATTTGCAAGAATTCATATCGGGTTTTCAAATCTTAAATCCGGATTTGGTCATTATGAATCTTGACAAAAAAACCGCTATCAATTTCGAATTTACCATCGAAAAAGGACGCGGTTATGTATCGGCAGAAGAAAATAAAAAACAAGATGTACCTTTCGGTACGATTTTTATCGATTCTATTTTTACGCCCATCAAACACGTTAAATATACCATTGAAGATTTCAGGGTTGAACAAAAAACGGATTATGATAAGTTGATTATAGAAATCGATACGGATGGTTCCATTCATCCAAAAGACGCTTTAACCGAAGCCGCCAAAATTTTGATTCAGCATTTTATGTTATTCTCGGACGAACGCATTTCAATTGACGATGAAGTGGCGGCAAGTGCCGAGACTTACGATGAAGAGTCTTTACACATGCGACAACTCTTAAAAACCAAATTGGTCGATTTGGATTTGTCCGTGAGAGCTTTAAATTGTTTGAAAGCTGCTGATGTCGATACCCTAGGCGAATTGGTTCAATACAACAAATCTGACTTGATGAAGTTTAGAAACTTTGGTAAGAAATCGATGACCGAATTGGAAAAATTAGTTGATAAAAAAGGTTTGACATTCGGAATGGATTTGACAAATTATAAATTAGACGAATAAAGATACAAGGATATGAGACACAGAAAGAAATTTAACCATTTAGGTAGAAAATCAGCGCATAGAAAAGCCATGCTGGCAAATATGGGCAGTTCGTTGATAAAACATAAACGCATCAATACGACTTTGGCCAAAGCCAAAGCATTGCGAATCTTTTTAGAACCCTTGATTACCAAATCAAAAAATGATACGATGCACAACCGCCGAGTCGTTTTTAGCCGATTGCGTGATAAATATGCGGTTACGGAATTGTTCAGAGAAATTTCTACCAAAGTTGCCGACAGACCGGGTGGCTATTTGCGCATTATTAAATTGGGAAATCGATTGGGTGATAATGCTTCGATGGCGATGATTGAGTTTGTCGATTATAATACGGTTTATAATGCTGACAAACCGGCTAAAAAGAAAACCCGTCGTAGAAGAAAAAAATCTGCCAAAGCTACCGAAACGACAGCAGAAGCAGCAACAGATGTTAATACTGCAACTGAGGAAAAAACTGAAGAATAAGATTCTTTATGATATTTTTACAATAAAAGAACGCTTGTCTTTGGCAAGCGTTTTTTTATTTTGTAATTTTACCAAAATTTTTGATATGAGTACAATTGTAGATATTACAGCCAGACAAATTTTCGATTCCCGTGGCAATCCTACGGTGGAAGTCGATGTGGTAACCGAATATGGTATTTTGGGACGTGCCGCTGTGCCGTCAGGAGCTTCAACGGGAGAATTGGAAGCCGTTGAACTAAGAGATAATGAAGCCGGATATATGGGAAAATCCGTATTGAAAGCCGTTGAAAATGTCAATTCGATTATAGCCGGTGAAATTATCGGGTATGATGTGCAAGAACAATTGGCAATTGACCGAACGTTGATTGAATTGGACGGTACCGATAACAAATCAAAATTAGGAGCAAACGCGATTTTGGGCGTTTCTTTGGCAGTTGCCAAAGCAGCGGCACAAGAAAGCAATTTGTTTTTATACAAATACATCGGAGGTGCCGGTGCCAAGACATTACCTGTCCCGATGATGAATATCATCAATGGCGGGTCGCATTCCGATGCACCTATTGCCTTTCAAGAATTTATGATTGTTCCTCACGGTGCGAAAAGTTTTGCCGGTGCTATGAAAATGGCAACAGAAGTTTTTCATAATTTAAAATCTATCTTGAAAAAACGCGGTTTGTCAACAGCCGTTGGTGATGAAGGCGGTTTTGCACCTACTTTTAAAGGAACTGAAGATGCTATCGAAACTATTTTATCTGCTATTGAAGCAGCCGGTTATAAGCCCGGTGATGATATTTCTTTGGCTTTGGATGTCGCTTCATCAGAATTTTTTAAAGACGGTATTTATGATTATACCATTTTTGAAGGACCTGATGCCGCTAAGCGTACCCCTCGTGAGCAAGCCGAATATTTGTTAGAATTGGTTAACAAATATCCCATTATCTCTATTGAAGACGGTATGAGTGAAAATGATTGGGACGGTTGGAAAATTCAACAAGAGTTGTTAGGCGACAAAATCCAATTGGTCGGTGATGATGTGTTTGTAACAAATACCAAAATTTTGGAACGCGGAATCAAAGAAGGTATTGCCAATTCCATTTTGATTAAATTAAATCAAATCGGAACGCTATCCGAAACCCTTGATGCTATCAATATGGCGCATAAAGCAGGTTATACGGCGGTTGTTTCGCATCGTTCGGGTGAAACTGAAGATACGACTATCGCCGACTTGGCAGTAGCTATGAATACCGGACAGATCAAAACCGGCTCGTTATCGAGAACGGACAGAATGGCAAAATACAATCAGTTGCTTCGCATTGAAGAAGAGTTGGGTGTTTATGCTGTTTATCCCGGTATTAAAGCTTTCAAAAAATAGTTAAAAGTTGAAGGTTGTATTTCGACAAGCTCAATAACCTAAGTTAAAAGTTTTTGGCGGCGCAAAGCGCCGCCAATTTTATTATGATTTTTTACCGTAAGCCAAATCACCGGCATCACCCAGTCCGGGGACGATATAGCCTTTGTCGTTTAGTTTTTCGTCAAAGTCGGCAATCCAAAGTTGCGTGTCTTCGGGTAATCTTCCGGCTATGTAGTCCATACCTTGTTTGGACCCGATAATGGAAATAAC
This sequence comes from Flavobacteriales bacterium, assembly GCA_027033875.1. Lineage (GTDB taxonomy): Bacteria > Bacteroidota > Bacteroidia > Flavobacteriales > Flavobacteriaceae > WGBX01. The sequence continues at coordinate 542 of JALVKK010000075.1, read as the reverse complement.
ATGAAGTTTTATAGGTTGTCCGAATTGGAGTAATTTTTTATACACGGCAACCAAAGATTGTCCGGTTGCCAACATCGGGTCAACCAATATCAAAACCTTGTTTTGAATATCTGGTGTTGCGATATACTCTACTTGAATGCTAAACGTATTGCTGTTATCCGGATGATGTCTGTATGCGGAAATAAAAGCATTTTCGGCATTGTCAAACATACGTAAAACGCCTATATGTAAGGGTAAGCCGGCGCGTAATATGGAAGCTAATACGACTTGATCGTCTAAAATTTTCATGTCTTTTACCCCCAAAGGTGTTGTTATTTTTTGAGATTTGTAGTTGAGAGTTTTGCTCAGTTCATAAGAAATAATTTCGCCTATTCGTTCTATATTGGTACGAAACCGCAAAGGGTCTTTTTGTATATATTTATCTCTGATTTCCGCCAGAAATTTATTGAGGATAGAATTTTTTTCAGATATGTGATTGATGATCATAGTAATATTTTGTTTATCCGGTTATCCGGTTAATTGGTTATTTGAGGAAATGAGGA
>JALVKK010000074.1 GCA_027033875.1 Flavobacteriales bacterium | reverse complement strand
TTTGGTGGTGATTTATCGTTAGCACGTCTGATTAGAGCTTACGAATCCGGTATTTTTCCTTGGTATAGCGAAGAATATGAGATTTTGTGGTGGTCACCCGATCCGCGAATGGTTTTGTTTCCCGATGAAATTAAAATTTCAAAAAGTATGCGGTCGTTTATACGCAAAACCGATTATACCATTAGTGTAAACAAAGATTTTGAACAGGTGATTGAGAATTGTGCCACTGTCAAACGCAAAGATGCCGACGGAACTTGGTTACACAAAGAAATGCAAGAAGCCTATATCCGGTTATATAATGCCGGCAGAGCCTTTTCGGTTGAAGTTTGGAACGAACACAACGAATTAGTAGGCGGACTGTACGCCGTAAAAGCCAACAATCGCGTTTGGTCGGGTGAAAGTATGTTTCACAAAGAATCCAATACGTCTAAATTAGCTTTTATTTATCTGGCAAAAATGGCACGTGAGAATGATATAAAAATAATTGATTGTCAACAATATACAAAACATTTGGCGAGTTTAGGCGCCCGTGAAATTTCTCGTTGTGAATTTATGAAATACTTTGAAAAATAAAAAAACCGTTCGATTTTGAACGGTTATTTTTATTGTTATTTCAAAATATGATTAGTGTGTTTTAATAATCGGACTGGTATTTTTACGTTGCAAATTTACCGCATTGGGATCTACGACTTTTCCCTTAATTTTTAATATTACAACATTATTGGTAGCGTTTGAATAAACCGTAATCGTTTTTCTAAACGGACCGGGACGATGTGTATTATATTTTACGACTATTTTATCGGATTTGCCCGGCATAATAGGTTGCGAAGGTTTGCTGGGAACCGTACAACCGCAAGATGATTTAACGCGGTTGATAATCAAAGGTGCATCACCGGTATTGGTAAATTCAAAAACTCTGGTGCCATCGGCATTTTTATCGATCGTGCCATAGTTAATTTCCGTTTGTTTAAACTCGATTTTAGCCTTTTTCTCTTGTGAAAAACCCTGAAAACCAATGAAAACTATAAGTAAAATAATAATTTTTTTCATAACTGAAAGATTTAATTTATATGTCAAATTTATAATATTTTTTTATAAAATATTGTTTTCGGACATTTTTTTTAGGTTCAATGATAACTTTAACAATTTTTGTGCCAAATTAGATTTTTATTTACCGGTTTATTGTGTTGAAAATAAAAAATTCTCAATAGTTTGCAGTAAAATATTATTAAGTATTTGTTTCTATAACTTTCAACTAAAATCGAAAATTTGAATTCAGTAAAATTCTCATCTCCAAATCCGGTCATTTCGGTATAATCCCGATTATCATCGGGATCACTCAATGACCTACTTTTTCAATTTCCTCATTTTAGTACTTTCTCATTTCCTTAAATTAAAAGTAGAATTACAGTTTGAAACAATAAGCAGTCGTCAAAGCACCCACGACATTCGTAGGGGCAAGCAAAATATTCCATAAAGCACAACTTTCAACTTTCAACTAATTAATGTATTTTTGCTTCTTATTAAGTAATAAGTATCAAAATAAACAGTAATATGAGCATTCCAACCAAATATGATCCTAGTCAAGTTGAAGATAAATGGTATGAATACTGGATGAACAACCGTTATTTTCATTCCGAACCCGATGATAGAGAACCTTATACGATTGTTATTCCGCCGCCAAATGTAACGGGCGTGTTACACATGGGTCATATGCTCAACAATACCTTACAAGATGTGTTGATTCGACGGGCAAGGATGTTAGGTAAAAATGCCTGTTGGGTACCGGGAACCGACCACGCATCTATTGCCA
>JALVKK010000073.1 GCA_027033875.1 Flavobacteriales bacterium | reverse complement strand
TTATTCATAATCGGATAATTTTTTTGTTACGGTTCCAAAAGTAATTAAATATAAATGACATTTTTATGATATTATACATTATTTGCTTAGATTTTTTATTAGTAGTTAAGCATGAAATAAAAAAAATCAACTTAAAAGTCGATTATATGATTAATAAAATTGATAATAACAAATCTCGTACTGATCAATTTATTCAAATATTTAATTTGAATTTTTCTTTTAAATATATCAAATCGGGATTTTTTGCAACTAATTTATCAAATTTATCTTTTTTGGTATATATTATTTCTTGTTGTTGAGTTTCATTAACATTGATTACAAAATCTATATCATAATTGTTAAGATTATGACGTAAAAATTTCAAGACTTTTTCTTTATTGCGTTCCAATTCTTTTTTTAGTATCGCACTACTAAAAGTCAAATGGATTTTGTTATCGATTATCCGTGGATTTTTATCGATGGTTAGTATTGATAAAATATTTTTGTCTTTGTTTTTGCGGAGTTTATCCAAATATTCACGCCAATATTTCTCAAAATCTTCTTGGGCAAAATCATCGGTAGGCAGTATTTGTCCTTTGAGTTTACGATTTTTTTCTTCAAGTTCACGTTTCTTTTTGAGAATACTGCTGATAGTGATACCTGTATTTTTTTTATTTTGATTTGTTTCAGAATTATTTTGAATTTTATCATCATTCTGAATGGATTTTACCTGCGGGTCTTCAACTTTTGATGAGGTAGGTGGGGAGTCTGTTTTGTAAGTTTCTACAATTTTTACAGTATTATTGAAATAAGAAGCGGGTATTATTTCAGTTTTTTTTTTAGCTTCGTCAAAATTTAGAGAAGCTAATTTCATCAAAGTCAATTCGACCAACAAATGCGGGCTTTTACTCAATTTGTAATTAATATCCGTTTGCGTTGTCAAATCTATGGCTTTCAATAAAAACGGAAAATCAAACTGCTTGGATTGTTCCAAATATTGTTTTTTGATATTATCGCTAACTTCCAGTAATTCAGTTGTTTTATTATCTTTTGCGACCAGTATATCCCTAAGATGGCTCGATAATCCCGCGATAATTAAATGGGCGTCAAAACCTTTGTAAAGAAGTTCGTTGAAATAATTTAATACAGCCGGAATATCGTTTTTTAAGATTAGTTCCGATAGTTTAAAATACGCGTCGTAATCGAGAATACTCATACTTTCGGAAACTATTTTTCTGGTGATTTTACCGTCTGAATAACTAACCACTTTATCAAACATAGATAGGGCATCGCGTAAAGCGCCGTCGGCTTTTTGAGCAATCAAAAACAAGGCATCTTCATCAGCTTCCAGCCCTTCTTTATCGACTATTTTTTTCAAATGTTCTTTTATATCAAAAGCATTGATGCGTTTAAAATCATAAATTTGACAACGAGATAATATGGTCGGTATGATTTTGTGTTTTTCGGTGGTTGCCAAAATAAATATAACATGTTCCGGTGGTTCTTCAAGGGTTTTTAAAAAAGCATTAAATGCCGATGTCGATAACATGTGAACCTCGTCTATAATATAGATTTTATATTTACCGACTTGGGGCGGAATGCGTACTTGTTCGGTTAAATTTCTAATATGATCAACGCCATTATTGGAAGCCGCATCCAGTTCAAAAATATTAAAAGCAAAATCTTCGTCCGATGATAAATCTTCGGTTTTGTTGATTTCTTTGGCCAAAATACGCGCACAAGTAGTTTTTCCGACACCTCTGGGTCCGGTAAATAACAAGGCTTGTGCCAAATGCCCTTTGTCAATAGCGTTTTTAAGCGTGTTGGTAACAGCTTGTTGTCCGACAACGTCTTCAAATTTTTGCGGTCTGTATTTTAAAGCGGATACGATATAATTCATAATGACTAACTATCTGCAACAAAGATAATTCTTTTTTTTATTTCATAAAAAAAAAAGCCACTAATACCGGTGACTTTTTTTGAAAAATAAAACAGTGTAATTGTTTATTCAAAAATTTCACGTTCCGCAAAGTGAAAAGCACTTTCAATACGGGCATTTTCATCACTGTCTGAACCGTGAATGGCATTTTCGCCGATTGATTTGGCGTACAGATTTCGGATGGTTCCGGGTGCTGCTTCAGCCGGATTGGTCGCTCCGATAAAAGAACGAAAATCTTCAACGGCATTTTCTTTTTGTAAAACAGCTGCAACAATAGGACCGCGGGTCATAAAGGCTACCAATTCTGCAAAAAACGGTCTGTCTTTGTGAATGGCATAAAACCGCTCTGCATCGCGTTTTGACAATTGCGTCATTTTCATGGCTATTAATTTAAAGCCGGCTTGATTAATCTTGTCTAAAATAGCACCGATATGTCCGTTTTCTACGGCATCTGGTTTAATCATGGTAAAAGTGATGTTTCCTGACATAGAATTATGTTTTTTTGTTTTTGCAAAGATAATGTTTTAGTTTAAAATTGAAAATATTGATGTTGTATAGAAACAGAGCAAAGCATCATAAATTTAACATTTTTATAAATATTGATTATTTCAGCCCGCTTTAAGCATCTTTTCTTTGATACCTAACTTGGCTGTTTTCTCGTTTTTCAATAAATTTAAAGTTATTTTGCTCAGTATTGATTGAAATGTTTATAAAAATTATTTTTTTGCCCTGCCAAATAATCCGATTTTGCCACCAATAATATCTCATTTTATTTTATATATTTGCGTCAAATAAAAATTGAAAAAAAATAATATGAAAAAATTAGCATTATTGGTATTTAGTATGATTATTTTGTCATCTTGCGGAGATAATAATAAAGCTGCCGTAAAAGATGCAAATGTCAGTATTGACGGCGCCGGTATGGGCTTGGGGAACAAATTTGTAAAATTGCTCACCTACAATGGCATGAAAGAAGAAATTTTGGATTCCGTTCAAATGAACGAAGGTCATTTCAAATTGATGGAAAAAGTCGATAAACCAAAATTAGCTTTTTTGAGAGTTGAAGGTGTTCCCAGTGATTTACCTTTGATTTTAGAATCCGGCTCAAATATCAAAATCGATATCGACAGTAAACATATTCGTCGTTCCGCTGTAATTAGTCAAGGCTTAAATAAGAAATTTTATGATTATTTGGATCAAATAAAAATGTTTAGAGATAAACAAGAAAAATTGGCAAAATTGTATCAAGCTGCTAATAACAAAGGAACCGAAGCTCAAAAAACAGATATTATCAACCGATATTATGCCATTGATGATGAGCGTCATAATTACGAATATAAATTTATAGATGAAAATAAAAACAATTTGGTAGGTGGTTTGGTATTTGAATCGATAGCTTTTGATAAAGCAGAACCTGATTATAACAAATTGTTGAAGATATACGACGGCTTTTCAAAAGATTTAAAAGACTTACCCAACGTTAAAAATGCTTATAATCGCATCAAAGGATTAGCGGCAACTTCCATAGGTAGCAAAGCACCTGATTTTTCAGCGCCTACACCCGACGGAAAAACACTATCATTAAAAGATGTTATGGGCAAGGTTACGCTTATAGATTTTTGGGCTTCTTGGTGTCGTCCATGTCGAGCAGAAAATCCTTATGTTGTAAATATCTATAAAAAATATCACGATAAAGGCTTGAATATCATAGGTGTATCATTAGATAAACCCGGAAATAAAGAGGCATGGCTCAAAGCTATCAAAGATGACGGACTTATATGGAATCATGTGTCAAATTTGAAATACTGGCAAGATCCGATTGCTCGCGAATTATACCATGTCGAATCCATACCGCAAACTTTTATATTGGATAAAAACGGTGTAATCAGAGCTAAAAATTTGAGACGCGATCGTTTGGAAGCCAAAATCAAAGAACTTTTGGAAGAAAAATAGTATTTTGAAATAAAATTGTATTTTTACAAGCGGAACAAGATTTTGAAACAAAAGCAAAACTTGTTCCGTTTTTTTAATTTTTTAGCTTATGAAAAAAACAAGTTTACTACTGATTTTATTAGGATTATTATTTTGGCAATGCGGTTCTGTACCGCAACCGGTCAGATATCACATCAAAGGTAAAATAACCGGTATGGACAACAAAAAAGTTTATTTATCGAGTTTTGATAAGAATCTGAAAAGCATCGATTTAGATACGGTTACCATTATCGACAGTATTTTTAATTTTAATATTCAACAACAAAATCCGATGATTGCCATCATCAAATTTGAAGATGCCAAATTGCGTATTCCCGTTATTATGGGAGATGGCAACATTGATATGCTAGTCGATAAATATAATCCTTTTGAGTCGGATTTGACCAACACAACTTCACAATTGACCAAAAAGTTTTTTCAATACGAAGCCTATGCCAATAAAGATAAGCAACAAGGCATGATATTGATGCAAAAATATCGTACACAAGCAGACTCTATTAAACGTGATAGTATCAAAAATGCTTTTGACCGGTGGCGAAAAAATGCCGAAGCATATCAATACGACTACATCAACAAAAATAAAGACATAGTCGGACTGATTGTCATGCAATCAATAGCCGTGTCAAAAGATGCTGATTTCAAAAAAATCAGAACAGCCTTTAATTCATATCCCGAAAATGTTAAAAAATCCATTTTGGGAAAACATATCAATACTTTGATTTTGACCAAAGGAGCAACTGAAATAGGAGGGAAGGCGCCAAATTTTACGGGGATAACCCCCGAAGGTAAAAAACTCTCGCTGACTCAAGCTATGGGAAAAGTAACCGTTATCGATTTTTGGGCATCGTGGTGTCGCCCTTGTAGAAATGAAAATCCTTATGTCGTCGAAATTTACAATAAATATCACGATCAAGGGCTCAATATCATAGGAATATCATTAGATAAAAATAAAGAATCTTGGTTGCACGCTATCAAAGACGACGGGCTGAAATGGCAACATGTATCGAGTTTGAAATTTTGGCAAGAACCCATTGCCAAATTGTACGGCGTGATGGCTATACCGCAAACCTTTATTATAGATGCCAAAGGCATTATCAGAGCCAAAAATTTGAAACGACAAGAGCTTGAAAATAAAATAAAAGAATTGCTTGAAGAGTAAATTGTTTAATTGAAAGTTGCACTTCGGCAAACACGCTAACCTGAGTTGAAATTGATACTTGAAAGTAAAAAGTAGGAGAGAAGCGAATGAATAACAAATCAAAGAAAAACACAATCGTTGGAGCCATTTTGGTTGCTTTTGCAGCGGCATTGTGGGGCATGGATGGTATTGTTTTAACCCCAAAATTGTATAATCTTAACATTTGGTTTGTCGTCTTTGTATTGCATGCGATACCTTTTGCTTTTATGAATCTTTTTTTGTTTAAGCGTTATCAATATTGCAAACATTTGAATCGTGTTGAATTGTTTTCACTGCTATTAGTTAGTTTATTTGGTGGTGCTATCGGAACATGGGCTATTGTAAAAGCTTTGTTTTTGGTCAATTTCAAATCATTGAGCATCGTTGTATTGCTACAAAAATTACAACCGGTTTTTGCCATTGCATTGGCGCATTTTTTCTTAAAAGAGCCTTTAAAAAAATATTTTATTAATTGGGCAAGTATAGCA
>JALVKK010000072.1 GCA_027033875.1 Flavobacteriales bacterium | reverse complement strand
GCTGCCGAAACATATATAGGTTTGGTCGAATTTGGTGTAGGTTTGATTCCTGCCGGTGGCGGTACCAAAGAAATGGTATTACGCACTTCCGATAGTTTGGTCAAAGGCGATGTTGATATTAATAGATATACGGAAACTTTCATGACGATAGCCACAGCCAAAGTTGCGACCAGTGCACATGAAGCCTATGATTTGGGATTCTTGAAAAAAGGACGCGATGTAGTGGTCTTAAATAAAGACCGTCAAATTGCAACTGCCAAACGTCACGCTTTACAAATGGCACAAGACGCTTATGTCAAACCGGTTAAACGTAACGATATTAAAGTATTGGGACAAGAAGTTTTAGCTACATTTATGGTAGGAGCAGATAGTATGAAAGCGGGCAATTATATTTCGGATTATGACCAAATAATTGCCGATAAATTGGCGTATGTGATAGCCGGAGGCGATTTGTCAGGTCCCGGAAATGTCAGTGAAGATTATTTGATTGAACTCGAAAGAGAAGCCTTTTTAAGTTTGCTGGGCGAGCGTAAAACCTTAGAACGTATTGAACATATGTTGAAAACGGGTAAGCCGCTTAGAAACTAGTGGAAAGTTAAAAGTTAAAAGTGGAAAGTACGAATTATAATTAGAAATTAGATTTTGAAATTAGGAATGTTTTTAACAAGTGTAAACATCGGACATCCGACATCGGACACCCGACTATCAGATAACCAAATAACCGATTAATCAATTAACCAGAAAAAAATGAAAGAAGCATATATCATAAAAGGATACAGGTCAGCTGTAGGGAAAGCCAAAAAAGGCAGTTTTAAAAATTATCGTCCCGATGATTTGGCGGCTGAGGTTATCAAATATTTAATCAAAGAAACAGAGCAGGAGAGTGGCGGTAAATTTAAGCCGGAAATGATAGACGATGTCATTGTCGGTAATGCCATGCCTGAAGCACAACAAGGTCTCAATATGGGGCGTATGATCAGTTTAATGGGTTTGGAAACGGACAAAGTTCCCGGACAAATCATAAACCGTTTTTGTGCCAGCGGTTTGGAAACTATTGCAACGGCTGTAGCTAAAATTCAAGCCGGACACGCTGATATTATCGTAGCTGGAGGTTCGGAAAGTATGTCTATGGTGCCAATGGGCGGTTATAAACCTTCATTGGCATACAGTGTAGTCAAAAACGCACACCCCGATTGGTATTGGGGTATGGGCTTGACAGCAGAAGCTGTAGCCAAAGAATACAATATTTCCCGTGAAGAACAAGATCGGTTTGCTTATGAATCACACATGCGAGCGGTCAAAGCCATCAAAGAAGGCAAGTTTAAAAATCAAATTGTACCTATTGAAGTAGAAGAAATTTATTTTGACACTGCTTCGGGTAAGAAAAAAAATAAAAAATTTATAATGGACACCGACGAAGGCGCACGTCCGGATACGACTTTGAAAAAATTAGCCAAACTGCGTCCCGTATTTGCACAAGGCGGTACGGTAACAGCCGGAAATTCGTCGCAAACTTCCGATGGTGCCGCTTTTGTGTTGGTGATGTCCGAAGATAAAATGCAAGCACTCGGTTTGAAACCTTATGCGCGCTTGGTTGATTATGCCGTAGTAGGCGTGCCACCGCGTATAATGGGTATAGGACCGCTTTATGCCATACCAAAGGTTTTGAAAAAAGCCGGTATGACCAAAGAAGATATGGATTTAATAGAATTGAACGAGGCTTTTGCTTCGCAATCAGTTGCAGTTATCAAAAATTTGGGATTAGATACCAACAAAGTCAATATCAACGGTGGTGCCATTTCGTTGGGACATCCGCT
>JALVKK010000071.1 GCA_027033875.1 Flavobacteriales bacterium | reverse complement strand
TAAGGTCCGTGCTTACGGTGTGAATTGTGATGTATTATCTTCGGAATATTTTCTTTTCCGACTCCGCTTTCTCCGGTTATCAAAACAGTTATATCAGTCGGCGCAACGCGCAAAGCCTTATCCAACGCCCTGTTTAGAGCAAGATCATTGCCGATAATACCGTAACGTTGCTTTATATTTTGTAAATGTTCAAACATATCAAATTAGTTGAAAGTTGAAAGTTTTTATTAGTAGCAAGTATCAAGTAACAAGTACGGCTGTCATTTCGAACATTTCTGTCATTTCGATCCCTACGAAAGTAGGGAGAGAAATCTCGTTATCCATTTTCCATTTTCCATTTTCCATTATCAATTCATCCGCACTTAGCACTTTGCCGTTTTTCACTTTCTACTGAGAGTAGCAAAAATAATAAAAAAAAATAAAAGTATGACAAAATGACAGAATCAAAAGCCAGTAAATATTTAGGGTTTCAATTTTTAAGTAAGACAACTTTACCCAAAGCATCTTTTGCATCGCTGCCTATAAGCATTTTGCCTGCCGAAAAATAAAACCGGAAACCAATATCTTGATTTTTATATTGTTCCATTATTCCAATAATGCTTGAAAAATCTAATGTATCCGTATCAAAAATCAGAAGTGCCGGTTTGTCTGTAATGTCTTCCGGTGTATTGATTCTTTTTAAAGATGAAAACCGTGATTGTAAATCATCATAATTTTTTGTTTTACCAATAAAATAAAATCGTTGATAATCAAGGTTTTTTACTACAATTTTACTTTTTTTCAAACGCAGTTTCAACCACAATTTAAAAAACTGTTTCATCAAAAATTCCAAAGGTAGAAACGAACGGAAATGTTTGCGGTAAAATTGAAAAGTCGTTTCTAAAAAATGACGGTAATAACCGGCATCTTTTCGACTGCTTTCACCCTTAAAGTGGATAATTTTAGCCGTAGGCAGATAGTAATTTTGATAGCCGGCTTGCAGAATGCGGTACGACAAATCAATATCTTCGCCGTACATAAAAAACTTTTCGTCAAACCCACCAACTGCTTCAAATACTTGTTTTTTTATAAACATCAAAGCACCGGTTAAAACCGGAACTTCTCCTGTTTTGTTTTCATGTAAGTGAGAAGCATAATACGAATTAAAAGGTTTAAAATTTAAAATTTTATAAAGTTTGATTAGTTTGCTAAACGCAACAATAGGCGTGGGGATTCCCCGTTTACTTTCTGGCAAAAAATTGCCTGTTCCGTCTATCATTTTACCACCGACAACACCAAAATCTTTGTGTGTTTCGGCAAAGTTTTTAAACGCCTGCAAAATATCATCACTTACTAGCGTATCGGGGTTTAAAAATAGTAAATATTCTCCTTTGGCTTGAGCAACGGCTTTGTTATAAGCTTTGCCAAAACCGTGATTTTGCTCAAACCAAAGAAACCGAACTCCGGCATACCGTCCTTGAAAATACGCTTTACTTTCGTCAGTAGAATTGTTATCTGCCACAATAATCTCAACATCATCATCTTGTAGCGCCTTAAACACCGACAACAAACTTGCTTCGGTAAAATATTTGACGTTGTAATTTAATATGATAACGGAAATCTTCATCTAATATATTTCAAATTTCTTAAAATGATATGTTTGATTGGTAAGTTTTGTCTATTTCTACAAATTTAAAGGGATAATTGCTATTGAATATCAGATGTTAACAAAATACCTTAGGTTTATTGGGTTTTTGTTTTAATGACTGTGAATATATTGATATTTTTTATTAACAATAGATATGATATATAAATGTTTCTGTAATATTCGGATAAAAAAAATATAGTTATTATTTTAGCTGAAATCGTATTTTCATTTCTTCCAACAGGCTTAATAATTCCGGTCTAAGCTTAAAACCGATTCTGGATACTACGGGGATACTCAATTTAGGGTCCTCAATATCTATCAAATTGATGGTCAATTTCTGTTTTCCTTTGTAATCAGTAATGTGTTTGTACAATTTGTCAACCAATTCTCTATCTATCATATTCGTAAATAAATTGATGGTCAAATCTTTGGGATTTTGCTCAAAGACTTCGGTCAATAATCCGACATGCGAAACATTGACTCTAAGTTGTTTATTGTAATAATTACGACTGACACTCAAACGGACAATCACAAAAATATTAGGCATAAAAAACTTAGTGTTTTCGAGATATTTTTCATTCCAAAAATCCAAAGTAATACTGTCGCTATAATCTTCGATAGTCAATTCACCTTTTTGTTTACCTGTTTTAGTTTCAAAATGATGCGTTTTGGTTACCATTCCGGCAATGATTATTTCACGTCCCAACATTTGCTCAAATTTCTTAACCTCTTGTTCTCTTTCTGTTTTTTCTTCTTCACTTTCTAATAATTCTTCTCCTTCTTGCTTGGTTTTATCGTCCTTTTCTCCCGACAAAACCCGCATCATTTTGTTGACAAAACTGATCGGCTGTTGTACATAATACTTATATTGAACTTTTAAAGAATCCAAAGGGTGTCCGGACAGATAAATTCCGGCTACTTCTTTTTCTTTTTCCAGTTTTTGCAATTCCGTCCAAGGTTCACAATCCGGTATTTCGGGTTCGGGTATTTGCACTTCTTCCGAATCGCCGAATAAGGAAGTTTGCATCGATTCTTTATTTTTCTTGTATCGGTTACCGAATTTAATGGCTTTTTCGATAAAATTTGTTCCGTCCGTAATTTGAAAATATTGCGCTCGGTGTGTATCTTCAAAACAATCGAAAGCACCTGCTTGCACCAAATTTTCAATAGTTCGTTTGTTGACTGCTCTTAAATTTACGCGTTTGACAAAATCAAAAATACTTTTGTAAGGACCGTTTTCGTCGCGTTCTTGTATGATAGCTTCTACGGCTGATTTTCCTACTCCCGATGCGCCTCCCAAACCGTAGCGAATATTAGCTTTTTTGTTTACCGTATAAAGATAGTCCGACTCGTTGATGTCGGGTGGCAATACCTCGATACCCATTCGGCGGGTTTCAGCCATTAAAAACGATAATTTTTTGGCATCTTTCAAATTGTGCGACAATACGGCTGCCATATATTCTGACGGATAATTGGCTTTGAGATAAGCCGTCTGATATGCTACAATGGCATAACTGACTGCATGTGAACGGTTAAAGGCATAGGATGCAAAACTACGCCAGTCGTCCCATATTTTTTCCAAAACTACTTCCGGATAACCGTTGTTGACTGCTCTTTCTATAAACAGGGGCTTCATTTTTGCCAGTAATTCGTGATTTTTTTTACCTATTGCCTTTCGCAAATTGTCGGCTTCTCCTTTGGTAAATCCGGCTAATTTTTGCGACAACAACATCACTTGCTCCTGATAAATGGTAATACCGTAAGTGGTTTTTAATATTTCTTTCATTTCGGGCAAATCGTAAACTATGGGTTCTTCTCCGTATTTCCGGCGGATATAATTAGGAATTTTTTCCATGGGACCCGGACGGTAGAGTGCTACCATCGCTATCAAATCTTCAAATTCCGTCGGGCGCAAGTTTTTCAAACTTTTACGCATACCTTCCGATTCGAATTGAAAAACCGTTATCGTTTGACCGGTTTGAAACAGACGGTAAGTTTTTTCGTCATCGAACGGAATATTTTCAATATCGATATCCTCTCCGCGTCGTTGCTTAATGATACGAAGAGCATCACGAATAATCGTCAATGTTTTGATCCCGAGAAAATCCATTTTTAACAAACCGGCATTTTCAACTACCGAATTGTCAAACTGCGTAACAAACATATCGGAACCTTTGGCGGTCGTAACCGGAACAACTTCGTCGAGATTGGTAGGGGCAATAATAAAACCGCAAGCGTGTAAACCCAAATTTCGCAACGAACCTTCTATACGCCCCGCTGTGTTGATGGTTTGAGCAGCTTGATCAAATCCTCCGGCAATATCCGATAAATCCAATGCGTCCTTAACTTCTTCGGGACCTTTGGTTTTTTCTTTGATCTTAGCTTCGTCGCGTTCTAAAATCAAGGATAAAGAAACATGTGCTTTCTTAGCCAACTCGTTTGCTTGATTTAAAGGCAATTCCAAGACCCGTGCTGCATCGCGTATCGATGATTTGGCTGCCATAGAACCGTAAGTGATAATTTGTGCCACCCGTTCGCGTCCGTATTTATTGATAACATATTCGATAACCCGCTCACGTCCTTCGTCGTCAAAATCCATATCAATGTCGGGCAAAGAAATCCGTTCGGGATTGAGAAAACGTTCAAAAAGCAATTGATATTTAATCGGATCAACGTTGGTGATACCTAAAGCGTAAGCCACCGCCGAACCGGCTGCGGACCCCCTTCCGGGTCCGCAAACAACTCCCATTTTTTTTGCCTGCTTAATTATGTCCTGTACAATCAAAAAATAACCCGGATATTTTGTCATTTCAATAATCTCCAACTCAAATTCCAAACGTTCATTAATCTCCGGTGTTAATTCGCCCCAACGTTTTTTAGCGCCTTCGTAAGTAAGATGTCTTAAATAAGCATTTTCTCCGCGTTTACCACCGTCTGTTTCATCCAATGGGTCGATAAATTCTTCTGGAATATCAAATTTAGGTAACAATACATCTCGTTTTAACGGATAATTTTCTACTTTATCGACTATATCTTGTGTATTGATAACGGCTTGCGGAATATCTTTAAACAATTCTTTCATTTGCTCCGGCGATTTAAAGTAAAACTCATTATTGGGCATGCCGTATCGAAAACCGCGTCCGCGTCCTACGGGTGTCGATTTTTTTTCGTTGTCGCGAATACACAACAATACATCTTGGGCATCGGCATCAGATTCTTCGAGATAAAACGTATTGTTTGCCGCTACGACTTTGATGTCGTATTTATCTGAAAACCGCAACAATACTTCATTGACGTGTTCTTCTTCGTTCAATCCGTGCCGGTTGAGTTCGAGATAATAATCATCACCAAACAAATTGTGCCACCATTGTACGGCTTCTTCTGCTTGCTTGTCTCCCTGTGTCAAGATTTTTTGGGCAATTTCGCCTGATAATGAACCGCTTAATACAATCAAACCTTCCTTGTATCGCTCTACCCAATCTCGTCCGATACGCGGTACATAATAATAACCTTCTGTATGTGCTACGGATACCAATTTGACCAAATTATGATAGGCTGCTTTGTTTTTGGCAATAAACACTGTTGCATAACCATTGTTTTTTACCGTTTTATCGGTGTGATCATCTACGACATTGAGTTCTACTCCAATCAAAGCTTTTAACTGTCTGTGAAGTGTTTTGTCTTTGTTGTACTCTTCTATGGCCGTTACAAAATGAAAAGCACCCATCAAATTGTTGATGTCCGTTATGGCAACCGCCGGCATTTGATATGCTCCGGCTTTTTTTATCAGTTCTTTTATTTTGGTGGTCGATTGTAATACCGAATATTGGGTATGATTGTGCAGATGGGTAAAACTATAATCCTTTAAAGAAATATTTAGTGTTGCTGTTGTTTTATTTGTCTTGATTTTTTGCTTTAAATCGGCACTTTTTTGCTTTAAACTGACATGTTTTAGTCCAATCAAACGAATAGTTTTCGGATTGGCAGCTTTAAATTTATCCAAATAATCCGTTTCGGCTTCTAATTCTTCAAGCGTATAATGTTCCAGTCGCAAGAGTTCAAAAAAGATACGGGCTGTCGCTTCAACATCAGCCGTCGCATTATGTGCTTCGACAAAATCGACACCGAATAAATGCCGATAAAGTTCGCTTAATTTCGGCATTTTGAATTTACCGTGTTTTCCGCCGGGCAATTGACACAAATCGGCTGTCTTTTGAGTCATGGTATCCAAAACTTTTTTATCTAACAAAGTTGTTGGAATATTTTTTCGATAAAATTCCGCAGCGGTAATTTTGCGGTCAAATTCGATATTGTGTCCGATTACAAATTTGGCTTTGCTTAAAGCATCGTTAAACAAATACAAGACTTTTTCCAAATCTTCCCCTTCGGATATAGCCAATTGGGTCGAAATGCCGTGTATTTGTTCCGATTCGTAGGGTATATTAAAACCATCGGGGTATATCAAAAAATCTTGATGTTCAACAATTTGTCCGGTTTCGTCGTGTAGTTGCCAGGCTATTTGCACCACTCGAGGCCAATTGTCTGTCTTGCTGATTGGTGCGTTATCATTGACCGGCAAACCCGTCGTTTCGGTGTCAAAAATAAGATACATAGGCGATAATTTTAAGTCAATAAGAGATAGAATCTGACTACAAAATTATTAAATATATACCTATTTGGAAAAAATAGTTATTAACAACACCGAGATATGCTGTAATACCGTCAAGATTACAAAAGAAATAAATAATATTACAATTTTCTTTTAACTTCGTAATTTTGATAGGCTTCGACAATATCACCGACTTCAATATTATTATAATTTTTTATCATCAAACCGCATTCATATCCTTTTGATACTTCTTTAACATCATCTTTGAAGCGTTTTAACGAAGCCAATTCGCCATCGTATATAACAATACCTTCACGTATCAGACGCACTTTGGAATGGTTGTAAATTTTACCGGTGGTTACCATACAACCGGCAACCGTTCCGATTTTGGATATTTTAAAAGTTTCGCGTACTTCAACCGTTCCGGTAATTTCTTCTTTAATTTCGGGGGACAACATACCTTCCATCGCTTCTTTGACATCGTTGATAACATCGTATATGATAGAATAAGTTTTGATTTGCACTTGTTCTTGTTCCGCCAAATGCCGAGCCGACACAGAGGGTCGAACGTTAAATCCGATGATAATGGCATCGGAAGCGGAAGCCAGATTGACATCGGTATCCGAAATTTGTCCGACTGCTTTGTGAATAATATTTACATTGACATGTTCGGTAGATAATTTTTGCAATGAATCGGATAAAGCTTCTACGGATCCATCGACATCACCTTTGATAATCAAGTTCAGTTCTTTAAAGTCTCCCAAAGCAATACGACGTCCTATTTCATCGAGCGTAATATGTTTTTGAGCACGCAATTGTTGTTCTCTGATAATTTGATCGCGTTTTTGAGCAATTCGTTTAGCTTCTCTTTCGTCTTGATATACTTTAAACCGGTCGCCGGCAGCTGGTGCGCCATCCAGTCCTAGTATTCTTACAGGTGTAGAAGGTTCGGCTATTTTGACACGTTTATCGCGTTCATCATACATTGCTTTGACTTTTCCGTGATATTTTCCGGCTAAGATATAATCTCCTATTTTGAGACTGCCGTTTTGCACCAATATATCCGCTACATAACCGCGTCCTTTATCGAGTGCGGCTTCCAATACCGTTCCTACGGCTGCTCTATTCGGATTGGCTTTAAGGTCGAGCATTTCGGCTTCGAGTACAATTTTTTCCAGTAATTCATCTACTCCCTGTCCGGTTTTGGCCGAAATTTCTTGAGATTGAAACTTACCGCCCCAATCTTCTACCAATAAATTCATATTAGCCAATTGCTGTTTGATATTATCGGAATTGGCAGCCGGACGGTCAATTTTATTAATGGCAAAAATCATCGGTACACCGGCGGCTTGTGCATGGCTGATAGCTTCTTTGGTTTGCGGCATGATATTATCGTCTGCGGCAATAACGATAACCGCTACATCGGTTACTTTGGTGCCGCGTGCCCGCATAGCCGTAAAAGCCTCATGTCCGGGCGTATCGATAAAGGTCAGTTTTTCGCCGTTATCCAGTTCCACTTTGTAGGCCCCTATATGCTGGGTAATTCCGCCCGATTCTCCGGCAACAACATTGGCTTTTCTGATATAATCCAGCAAAGAGGTTTTACCGTGATCAACGTGTCCCATAATAGTTACAATGGGCGGACGTTTGATCAAATCTTCTTCGGCATCTTCCGTTTCGACTTCTTCCAATTCTTCTTCGGTATTGATAAACTTGACATCATATCCGAATTCGTCAGCTACCAAACTCATGGTTTCGGCATCGAGTCGTTGGTTCATGGTAACCATCAAGCCCAGATTAAAGCAAGCCGTGATAACTTGAGTAACAGGTACGTCCATCATGTTTGCCAACTCCGATACCGTGATAAATTCGGTTACTTTGAGGATTTTGCTTTCTTCGTCCAATTTCTGTTGATCGGCAATGGCTTGTTCTTTGCGTTTTTGCCGAACTTCCCGTTTTATTTTTGAACGTTTACTCTTACCGCGTCCTTGCAGACGTTCAAGCGTCTCCTTAATTTGTTTTTGGATTTCTTCATCGGAAATTTCTTTTTTCTCAACCGGTTTTTTATATCCGGATCTTTTAGATTTAGAATCTTTATTTTCGTGTGTTTTTCCGGCTGCCGGAATGCGTTTTCGCTTGCGTTTTCGTTTCTTTTTAACTTCTGATTCACCGTTTTCTTTTTTCTTGGGTTTATTAAATTTTTCCAAGTCTATTTTTTCACCGGTAATCGTTATACCTTTTAATTTTTGGTATTGGGTTTTAATTTCTTCCGGTTCATCGGATTTTTTTGTTTCTTGTTGATTTTCAACAACATCAGATGGTTCTTCAACCGGTTTATGTTTGACAATTGTTTTCTGTTTTTCTTGAGGTTTGTTTTTCTCAGGTTGTATTTCCGTTTCCGGTTTTTCTATCGGTGTTTCCGGTTTGGCTGATTCTGTTTCCGGTTCTTCAGCCGGTTTTTCAGCGACTTTTTTTTCGGGTTCTGTTTTTTCGGATTTTGTTTCTTTTTTACCTGATTTTGTTCCGGCAATATCTTCAACTTTTCCCACAATTTTGGGTCCGGCAAGTTTCACTCGCGCAGACGCCATTTCTTCCTTGGGTTCCACTATTTCTTCTTCTTTTTCTTTGCGCAATTCGGCTTTGGCTTTATCTTGTTCTTCTTTAATGGAAGCCGATTTTTCTTTTACGCTTTTATCCGATTGAAATTCTTGTTGTAACAAAGCGTATGCTTCATCTGAAATTTTGGCACGCGGACTGGGACGCTTGATTGCAATCTCTTTTTCGGTTAAGAAATCGACAACGGTCTGAAGCGCCACGTTGAACTCTAGCATTACCTCTCTTATGGTTTTATTTGCCATATTATATGATGATTATTTTCTATATATTATTTATAAGAATCTGTTATTTGTTAGTCCCTTTATCCGGATCTTCTTTAAATTCTTCTTTTAAAATTCCTATGACCTCATAAACGGTTTCTTCTTCCAAATCGGTGCGCCTAATCAAGTCCTCTACATCATTGGACAAAATACTCAAAGCGGTATCAAGACCTATTTTTTTAAATTCTTGAATGACCCAAGTATCTATTTCGTCTGAAAATTCGTCTAAATCAATATCTTCTTCGTCTTGTTCTCTTTGAATTTCAATTTCATAACCTGTAATAGCGCTTGCCAAACGGATATTTTGTCCGCCTTTACCGATAGCTTTTGAGATTTCATCGGGACGCATATACACATAGGCTATTTTTTTTCCTTCTTCATTGATGTCCAAGTCCAAACGTTGGATTTGAACGGGTCCCAAGGCTCTTTGAATAAACAATCTTTCATTGTCTGTATAGTTGATAACATCGATATTTTCGTTGCCCAATTCGCGAACAATACCGTGAATTCGCGAACCTCGTACACCGACACAAGCGCCAACGGGATCGATACGATCATCATAAGTTTCTACGGCGACTTTGGCTTTTTCGCCCGGGATACGGGCTATCCGTTTAACCGTAATCAAACCGTCAAAAACTTCCGGAATCTCTTGTTCAAAAAGTTTCTCCAAAAATCGATTGTCAGTACGGGACATTATCACTACGGGCTTATTACCTTTCATCTCTACTTTTTCTATCACACCTTTGACATTATCACCTTTGCGAAAACGGTCGGAAGGAATTTGTCTGTCACGAGGCAATACCAATTCGTTGCCTTCATCATCGATCAAATAAGCTGCGTTGGGACGGGCATGGTGTACTTCGGCTGTATAAAGTTCTCCCTCTCGATCTTTAAAAAATTTATGTAAATTGATATAATCGTATTCTGTCAAACGGTTTTCCAAATTTTGTTTCAAAGCGATAATGGCACGGCGTCCCAAATTTACCAACTGAAAAGGTTCGTCTAACTCATCGCCTACTTCAACGTCCGAATCGATTTTTTTGGCATCGGACAAATGTATTTCTTGATATTCATTAATCGGATATTTATCATCAGGTACAACCGTGCGGTAGATCCAAATATCCAAATCACCACGGTCGGGATTGATGATGATATCAAAATTATCTTCATCCGGTTCACTGCCGTCACGTTTCTTTTTGATAATACCGTTGCGCTTGCGCAATGCGTGTGCTATTACATCTTTGAGAATAGCCAAAATGGTGGCTTTATCAATGTTTTTTTCATCTTTAAATTCCAGAAAGGCTTCAACCAATTCTTTGTTATTCATAACTCACATTATTTTTTAAAATTTTAAGATAACTTTTGCTTCTTTAATTTCCTCAAAAGGAATTTTGTTTTGTTTGGTTAGGGTAATTTTTCCTTTGCCGTTTTTTTTAGGCTCTCTGACTTTGTATTCCAAGACTATTTGTTTGTCGTCAACTGTCGTTAAGACACCTTCAAACTCACCTGATACAGTCTTGACTTTGAGCGGACGGTTTAAATTTTTACGAAACTGTCTTTTCAAACGAAAAGGCTTTGTAATATCAACCGATGATACCGTCAAAGCAAAATCGGCTTCGTTACGGTCCAAATTATGTTCGATTTGTCTGCTGAAATGTACAATATCGTCTATCGTTACCCCTTTGTCGCCGTCCAAAACTATCTTGATGTCATTGTTTTCGGATACTGAAAAATCCAAGATAAAAATATCCGGACGTTCTTTTAAAACTTCTTCCAACAAATTTTTAACCGTTTTTTTTAAACTCATATTTATATAGAATTCTACTGTCTTCTATTGCAAATACAGTACAATACTGCAAATTTACAGAACTTTTTGAACATTTTGAACTTTCAACGGCACGAGTCTATAAAAATAGGGGACTAAAAGTCCCCATATCACTCTTCACCATAAATTCGTTGCAAAGATACAATTTTTTTTTAATTACAAAATATTTCTTTATATAGAAACACAGGGCAATAAGATTTTTTATTAACGATATCAATTAATGTAATTAGGCAGTAGCAGAACAAGCGGTATTAATAAAAAATAAAAAAAAATTTCAATTAATTAAAAATCTTAATATATTTGCGTTCACAATTTTGCGGGTGTGGTGAAATTGGTAGACACGCCAGACTTAGGATCTGGTGCCGCAAGGCGTGGGGGTTCGAGTCCCTTCACCCGCACTCAAAAAACTCCGGTGTTTGTACGCCGGAGTTTTTTTGTTCAGTTAAAAGTTCGTAATGTTTATAATGTTGAATGTTTTGCTAATAATTAACATCTGTGATTAATGTTGAGATTTCTCCCCTACGAAAGTCGGGACAGGCAGTCGTTCCTCCTTCGAAATGACACCCACATTTGTTACATGATACTTGCTACTAAAACTTTCAACTTTTAACTTTCAACTTTTAACTCATATTTTATTATATTTGTCATCATTTTCAGACCAAATGAATATCTATATTCAAGATTTACTAAAAGCCATTCCGCTTGGTATTTCATTGAGTTTTCTCATTGGACCGGTTTTTTTTGTATTGCTCGAGACAGCTGCTACCAAGGGCGTTAGAGCTTCTATTGTATTGGACTTTGGTGTTATCTTTGCCGATGCGGTGTTTATTGCTATCGCCTTTTTGGGCAGTTATAAACTTTTGGCACAATTAACACATCATCCGGCATTGTACGGCTTAGGTGGTATGATTATGATGGTTTATGGTATGATTACCATTATACGGAAACCAAAGGTCGAAACTCTTGAAAATCAAACGGAAATAGAAATTCCCAAAAACAACTACCTCGGTTTGTTCGTCAAAGGCTTTTTGCTCAACTTTATCAATATCGGCGTTTTGGCGTTTTGGCTGGCAATGATTGTGATTTTTTCACCAAAATTGGAACTAAACACTTATCGTATTGCTATTTTCTTCGGGGGGATTTTGTTGGGCTATTTTTTAATGGATTTGGTCAAAATTTTACTCGCCAAGCAATTCAAATCCAAAATGACCCCCAATCGTGTGGTTAAAATCCGTAAAATAATCGGCATTGTCTTGCTGATTGCCGGTATTTATTTAATCTATGAAGGTTTTGCCGAAGATAAAAAACTGGGTATCAACAACACAATTGAACACTTTAAAGAGAGTTAAAAGTTCTTAATTTTAGTTAAAAGTTCGTAATGTTTATAATGTTGAATGTTCCAGTTTCAATACTCAAAAAAGCCGCGAATACACGAATTATTATCAAAAACATTCGTGAATTAGTGGCAATAAATAATGCCAAAGCACAACTTTCAACTATCGGTCATTGAGCTTGTCGAAGCGCAACTTTTAACTTTTAACTGTTGTGTGGCATTTCGTCATAAAACAAGACAAAAAAGCAGATATTATCTTCAGTTTGCGTCTTTTTGTCGTATTTACGGTTTGGGAATATCTTTTGCAACAATTTTGTTGAACAATAAATATGATTACTAACTATGAATTTCGATAAATTTACCATAAAATCACAAGAAGCTGTGCAAAAAGCCATGCAGATTTCTCAAGGATTGGGCAATCCGCAAATTGACAATGCACACTTGATGAAAGCCATCCTCGATGTGGATGAAAACCTCACACCGCATATCTTAAAAAAAGCCGGTGTAGATGTTAACTTGTTTAAACAAAAACTCGAACAATATATCAATTCATTGCCTAAACAACACGGAGGCAGTCAACCGCAATTGTCCAGAACCGCATCAAAAACCCTGACCGATGCGCTCAATATGGCTGAAAAAATGAAAGATGAATATGTCTCTATCGAACATTTGCTCTTAGCCATATTTGACAGCGGTGATGACGTTTCTCGTATGTTGAAAGAAATGGGTGCGACCAAAAAAGCTTTGGAATTGGCTATCCAAGACGTTCGTAAAGGTAGCCGTGTTACCTCTCAAAGTCAAGAAGATACTTATCAAGCATTGGAAAAATACGCTATCAACCTGACCAAACTCGCCCGCGAAGGCAAATTAGACCCGGTCATCGGTCGTGACCAAGAGATTCGTCGTGTACTGCAAATTTTGTCACGCCGTACCAAAAACAACCCTATTTTGGTCGGTGAGCCGGGAACCGGTAAAACGGCTATCGTGGAAGGTTTGGCACATCGTATTGCCAAAGGCGACGTACCCGAAAATCTTAAAGATAAACAAATCTATTCGTTAGATATGGGCGCGCTGATGGCTGGAGCCAAATACAAAGGCGAATTTGAAGAACGCTTAAAATCCGTTATAAACGAAGTTAAAAAATCCGAAGGCGACATTATCTTATTCATCGACGAAATCCATACCTTAGTTGGTGCCGGCGGTGGTCAAGGTGCCATGGATGCCGCCAATATCTTAAAACCGGCATTGGCGCGTGGCGAACTACGAACCATCGGTGCCACCACTTTGGATGAATATCAAAAGCACTTTGAAAAAGATAAAGCGCTCGAACGCCGTTTCCAAAAAGTTATGGTCGATGAGCCGGACATGGAATCTGCTATTTCCATCTTGCGTGGTATCAAAGACAAATACGAACAACACCACAAAGTGCGTATCAAAGATGACGCTATTATCAATGCCGTTGAACTGTCAACCCGCTATATTTCAGACAGATTTTTACCCGACAAAGCCATCGACTTGATGGACGAAGCAGCCAGTAAATTGCGTATGGAAATCAATTCCAAACCCGAAGAACTCGACAAACTGGATAGAAAAATCATGCAATTGGAAATTGAACTGGCAGCTATCAGACGTGAAAAAGATAAAAAGAAAATTGCCGAACTTGAAAAAGAGTTAGCCGAACTCAAAGAACAACGCAATCAAATATATACCAAGTGGAAAGAAGAAAAAGATTTGGTGGACACAATTCAAAATATCAAAAAAGAAATTGACCAAACCAAGTTTGAAGCCGAACAAGCCGAACGTGAAGGAAATTATGGCAAAGTAGCTGAAATTCGCTACGGCAAGCTCAAAGAATTGGAAGATAAATTGGCTAAAGCCCAACAAGAATTGAGTGAAAAACAAGCCAAATCTTCTTTGATTAAAGAAGAAGTAACCGGCGAAGATGTCGCGGAAGTAGTTGCTAAATGGACCGGAATTCCAGTTCAAAAAATGCTACAAAGCGACCGTGAAAAACTCTTAAAACTCGAAGACGAATTACATACGCAAGTCGTAGGACAGGAAGATGCCATCAAAGCCGTAGCCGATGCGGTACGCCGTAGCCGTGCCGGATTGAAAGACCCGAACAAACCCATAGGTTCGTTCTTATTCTTGGGAACCACCGGTGTTGGTAAAACCGAATTGGCAAAAGCTTTGGCAAACTACTTGTTCAACGACGAAAAAGCCATGACGCGTATCGATATGAGCGAATATCAAGAGAAACACGCGGTCAGTCGCTTGGTAGGTGCGCCTCCGGGATATGTCGGTTATGATGAAGGCGGACAATTGACCGAAGCGGTACGTCGCAAACCCTATCAAGTCATTTTGCTCGATGAAATTGAAAAAGCACACCCCGATACGTTCAATATCTTATTGCAAATGCTCGACGAAGGACGATTGACTGACAACAAAGGACGTACGGCAGACTTTAAAAACACGATTATTATCATGACTTCCAACATGGGAGCCGATAAAATTCAACAAGCCTTTGAAAATGCTAAAACACCCGAAGCGCGTGAAAAAGCCGCCGAAAAAGCCAAAGAAGAAGTTTTGCAAGAATTGAAAAGACGCGTCCGTCCGGAATTTTTGAACCGGATAGATGAAATCATCATGTTTAAGCCGTTGACCAAAAACGAAATCAAAGATATCGTTAAAATCCAGCTCAACAAAGTGGCTAAAATGCTGAAAGAACAAAATATCAGTATCGAATTTACAGAGAATGCCGTTGAATATTTGGCTGACAAAGGCTTTGACCCCGAATTTGGCGCCCGTCCGGTCAAACGGGTGATACAACGTGATATTTTGAATAATTTGTCTAAAGAAATCCTAGCCGGTAACATCAACACCGGTTCAATCATCGAAGTGGATTATCAAGACGGACAGATTGTGTTTAAAAACAAAGCTTAACTCAAGAAAACAACAAACTAAAACCAATAAAAACGCTACAAGTTTTACGCTTGTGGCGTTTTTTTATGTTTTACGTAGCACCAATTCCAAATCCTTAACCGGCACCGATGCCGTAAATTTTCCATAATTAAGCAAAGCTTTGTTTTTCTCCAATTTTTCAATGGTCGCATTAGCTTGACTACCTTTGATCCGCACTTGGTCACCTATTTTAGGTGTAAAATTCATGGTTTTGATTTCTATTTTTTCCAAATCTTTGACCACGTCGGTTGCTTGGAGTTCTTGCTTGACTTCCGCTTTGATTTTTTCATGTTCCTCTTTCCGGCGTTTTGTCTCCTGCTTCTGCTTTTTGCTCTGCTTTTTGGTCTTATCCAAGTCGGGAAATTTTTTATTCTTTTCAATTTCCGCCCATTTAAAGACTTGTGTGGTCAGGCGCTTGGCATTTTGATGTTTAAAATAATCCTCAAAAAGCTTTTGAATTTTTTCGCCGGCTTTTAATATATCATTCTCCAATTGATACAAACGGTTAAAACGATTGAGTTTTT
>JALVKK010000070.1 GCA_027033875.1 Flavobacteriales bacterium | reverse complement strand
TTCTTAACTTGTCTTCTACTGATATTTCTTTTGTTTTGCCCATTTTTTACAAATAATTGATAGGATTAGTATTAATTTCCGATAAAGCAACTGCAAAATTACGAATTTTTTTTGTAAGTAACTCAAACAAAAACAACTTTGTATATTGTTCGCTTTCAAAATGACCTATATCGGCCAAAATGATACTGTTTTCGGCTTGAAAAAAATCATGATATTTCAAATCGGCTGTAATGAGCAAATCAGCGCCGGCTGCTTTGGCCGGCTGAATGGCAAAACTTCCCGCCCCTCCTAAAATTGCTACCTTTTTTACCGGTTGACTACGCAAACCGGAGTATCTGATACACGACAAATTCAATTGTTTTTTCAGTTGTTTTAAATATTCTAATTCCGCAACGGGTTCCGGTAATTCTCCGATTATTCCCAATCCGATACTTTGATGTTTATTTTGTAAGGTTATTATCTCATAAGCAACTTCTTCATAAGGGTGTTTTTCAAAAAGATTTTGCAAGAGTCTCGATTCCAAATGTTTCGGATAAATGACACTGATACGTTCTTCTTTTTCATAATGTCGTTTACCTTGTTTTCCTACATACGGATTGGCTTGTTCGAGTGGTTTAAAAGTGCCGGTTCCTTCAACATTATAACTACATTCGGCATAATTACCAATTGTACCGGCACCTGCTTCAAAGAGAGTATTTCTGATTTTTTCGGCATCTGCTGTCGGAACATAGGTAACCAATTGTCGCAAAGTGTCGGATTGCTTTTGTAATACTTGTTGATTGTTCAGCCCCAATTTATCAGCCAAAATACCACTAACCCCAAATGCCTGATTATCCAATGCCGTATGCATCGCATAAATGGCAATATCGTGTTTGATAGCTTTCATCACCGTTCGTTCGACATAATTTTGTCCGGTTAGAGATTTTAAGCCTTTAAAAATAATCGGATGAAAACTGACTATTAAATTCATACCTTTTTGAACCGCTTCATCTACAATATTTTCAAGTGTATCATGTGAAATCAAAATACCTTTTAATTTTGCATCGGCATCTCCCACCAACAAACCGATATTGTCAAAACTTTCGGCATAAACCGGCGAAATTCTTTCTTCTATTATATGTATGACGTCTTTTATTTTCATATCTGAGAATTTGCATACAAAGATATGTTTTTTTGATTATTTGTCTCCTTGAATTTTATACCCTATCAATTAATTAACCAAAAAAATATCTCTATTTTTGTATTTTGAAAATACCTTTTGATGTATCAAGAAAATTTGTCTCAAAAATTTAATCCCGACAAGCATATTTTTATCGATGAAGCGACTGAGCATAATCTCAAAAATGTCAGTGTGTTGATCCCGCGTGACCGTTTGGTGGTGATAACCGGCGTGTCGGGTAGCGGTAAGTCGAGTTTGGCGTATGACACTTTGTATGCCGAAGGACAACGTCGTTATATTGAAAGTTTGTCGTCGTATGCACGGCAATTTTTGGGAAAAATCCAAAAACCGAAAGTCAGAAATATCAAAGGAATTGCACCGGCTATTGCCATCAAACAGAAAGTTAACACGTCCAATCCGCGTTCGACTGTGGGGACGGCAACCGAAATTTATGATTATTTAAAATTACTGTATGCCCGTATCGGTAAAACCGTATCGCCGGTGTCGGGACGTGAAGTAAAAAAGCATAGCGTTAGCGATGTTATTGATTTTTTAAAAAAACAAGAAGCCGGTAGCCGATGGATTTTATCGGTAGGTTTGGAAGCGCATCACGGCAAAGACATCAAAACCATTATCCGTATTTTGGAACAACAGGGGTATGCACGATTAAAATCGGGTACCGAAATTATTAGTATTTCCGAATTTTTAAAGCAACCTGAATTACCTGAAGCCTTAGAATTGGTAGTTGACCGTATTCAAGTCAAAAATGATACCGATTATTGGATGCGATTGTCCGATTCGGTGCAAAAAGCTTTTTTTGAAGGACACGGCAGTTTAAAACTGACTGATTGGCAAAGCAAGAAAGTCTATACTTTTTCGCAACAATTTGCTTTGGACGGATTGGAATTTCCCGAACCGAATATTCATCTGTTTAGTTTTAATACGCCTTACGGAGCCTGTAAAACTTGCGACGGTTTTGGTAGTGTGTTAGGTATCGACCCGCAAAAAGTGATTCCTAATTCCACTTTGTCGGTTTACGAAGGTGCCATTGCTTGCTGGAAAGGAAATAGTTTGAATTACTATAAAAATCTTTTGGTTGAAAATGCTCATAAATTTGATTTTCCGGTGCATAAACCTTGGTTTGAATTGACCGATGAACAAAAAGAATTGGTTTGGCAAGGTAATGAACATTTCATCGGTATTAATGATTTTTTTGAGGAATTGGAACAAAAGAGTTACAAAATTCAAAACCGCGTGATGTTGGCGCGTTACAGGGGTAAAACTTTGTGTCCGTCATGTAAAGGCAAACGCCTGCGTCAAGAAGCTTTTTATGTGCAGGTAGGCGGCAAAAATATTGGTGAATTGGTTGAGATGCCAATAGACGAATTGCAAGTTTTTTTTAAAAAGCTAAAATTATCCGCTTATGAAAAATCAGTAGCAAAGCGTATTTTGTACGAAATCAACAGCCGGCTTGCTTTTTTAATGAATGTCGGTTTGGGTTATCTGACCTTAAATCGTGCATCCA
Source organism: Flavobacteriales bacterium (assembly GCA_027033875.1). Taxonomy (GTDB): domain Bacteria; phylum Bacteroidota; class Bacteroidia; order Flavobacteriales; family Flavobacteriaceae; genus WGBX01. Next base: position 13,075 of record JALVKK010000070.1, on the reverse strand, counting down.
ATACGCTTTCCGGTGGTGAAACACAGCGTATCAATTTGGCGACATCATTGGGGAGCAGTTTGGTAGGTTCCATATATGTTTTAGACGAACCGAGCATAGGTTTGCATCCGCGGGATACGGAACGTTTGATAAAAGTTTTAAAAAATTTACGCGATTTGGGCAATACCGTTGTAGTAGTTGAACACGATGAAGATATTATGAAAGCGGCAGACTATATTTTGGATTTAGGACCTGAAGCCGGTATATTCGGAGGCGAGTTAGTAGCTGTCGGCAAGTATAAGGATATTTTAAAAACAGGTACACTTACCGCACAATATCTCAATGGAAAGATGCAAATTCCCGTACCGACAGTTCGCCGAAAATTCAAAGATTTTATTCAAATCAAAGCTGCGCGTCAGCACAATTTGAAAAATATTGATGTTCGTTTTCCGCTACATGCTTTGTCTGTTATTACCGGCGTGTCAGGAAGCGGTAAAAGTACTCTGGCATCTGAAATTATCTATCCGGCAATCCATAAAAAACTCTTTGGACACGGACCTAAAATCGGCGATTTTACGGCATTGGAAGGCAGTCTGTCGCAATTGGAACATATTGAATATATCGATCAAAACCCGATAGGACGCAGCAGTCGATCCAATCCGGTAACTTATATCAAAGCTTATGACGATATACGGCATCTGTTTGCTTCGCAAAGACCGGCAAAAATTAAAGGTTTGCAAGCCAAACATTTTAGTTTTAATGTCGAAGGCGGACGCTGTGAGCATTGCAAAGGCGAAGGCGTTGTAACCATTGAAATGCAATTTATGGCTGATGTGCATCTGATTTGCGAAGTCTGTGAAGGGAAACGTTTTAAAGATGAAATTTTGGAAGTAACTTTCGAAGATAAAAATATTCACGATGTATTGGAGATGAAAATAGATGAAGCTATTGATTTCTTTAAAAAATATAAGCAAGACAAGATTGTCAGTAAGTTGCAACCGCTACAAGATGTAGGTTTAGGATATGTCAGTTTGGGTCAATCTTCATCGACTTTGTCGGGCGGGGAAGCACAGCGAATTAAATTAGCCTCGTTTTTGACTAAAGGTAACCGCCAGCCCAAAACATTGTTTATTTTTGATGAGCCTACGACCGGCTTGCATTTTCACGATATTCAAAAATTGCTCAATTCGTTTGACGCATTGATAGAAAACGGACATACTGTTTTGGTGATCGAACACAATTTGGAGGTTATCAAATCGGCAGATTGGCTGATTGATTTAGGACCGGAAGGAGGTAAAAACGGTGGTTATCTGGTCTTTGAAGGGATACCGGAAGATATGGTTAAAGAAGGTAAATCATTGCTGGTACCGTATTTGAGAGAAAAGTTGAAAGTCGAAAGCGCGTAGAGACGAATTGCAATTCGTCTCTGTGGAAAGTGCGACATCGGACATTCGACATCAATCATCAATACCAGCGTTCAAAATCATGTTTACGCCACATTTTCATCAAAATAAATCCGACCAAAGCCCCGCCGACGTGTGCCATGTGTGCGATGGGTGTGTGTAGTGCATTGGTCAGCCCGAAGAATAAATCAGCCAAAACCAAAAGCGGTACAAAATATTTGGCTTTTATGGGAAAAGGAATAAACATTAACATTAATTCCGCATTGGGAAAATAAAACGCAAAAGCGACTAATAATCCGTAAATAGCCCCCGATGCCCCTAACATTACACTGTAATAAGTAGCGCCCATTTCTTTATAATTAACATAAACTTTACCGCTGTCTAAAACTTGAAAAATTTCATCTTTTGATATACCTTGTATCATTAATTGGTGCATATCTTGACTAAAACTGTAATATTGAATACCTGTATAAAGCAGTACTGCGCCCAATCCGGCGGTAAAATAAAAGATTAAAAATTTTTTTTCGCCCCAAATATGGTACAGTGGAATACCGAAAGCCCACAAGGCGTACATATTAAAAGCTATGTGCATCAAATTGGCATGCATAAACATATGTGTAACAATCTGCCAAATTCTAAAAACCGGATTGAACGGAAAATGCATGGCAAAAAGATTCATCATTTGATTAGGCATCATTTGACTTGCCAAAAACATAATGATATTGATAATGATAAGATGCTTGACGGTATCCGGTGTTCTGTTCATTTTTATCTACAAAAATATAATATTTATAATTGCAAAGATACTAAAATAGAAACTTGATGCTTTTTTATTTTTTTCTCTCTGATTTTTGTAAGATATTTGTGTGATTTTTTTTAGGCATGTTTATTTAAAACATATTTATTGAAACGAAAATCTGTTTTTGTAAAACTAATTGGTTGAAAAATTATCGTATTTACATTAAATATTATTAATCACAACACATTAAATATTAATATTATAAACCACTATCCAAAATTATGTTACGAAATTTAGTTAGATTTTTATTTTTGTTGATATTAATATTGATAACAGCTTGCAACCATCAAAATAACCGGAAAGAAAATACCGGAGAGCAAGCAAATGATAGTCTTAATAAACCGAAAACCAAAATATATTCTTATCGAAGAGATAGATTTATCGTTACGCAAGATACCGTAGCATCTGATGACACTTTCGGCAAAATATTGACTCGTTTTAATTTACCGTATAGTGATTTGTATAGATTAACCGAAGTTGTTAAAGATACTTTTGATGTCAAAAAAATTAAAGTCGGCAATCCTTATGTTATTTTGCAACAAAAGGATTCTTTAGACAGTTTGCCACGTCCAAAAGTATTTATTTATCAGCAAGATTTGATACATTATACGGTGATAGATTTTCAAGATTCGATAAAGGTATATTATAAAAGTAAAGATACGACTATTCGTCGCAAGACGGCAAAAGTTATCATCAACAAATCTTTATATCAAGATATGGCTGAATTGAATTTAAGTCCTAAATTGGCTATGGAATTAAGTAAAATTTACGCTTGGACTGTCGATTTTTTTCATTTAAACAAAGGCGATTCGTTTAAACTTATTTACGACGATGTTTATATCAACGATACGCTATATGCCGGAATAGGAAATATATATGCTTCGGTTTTTAATTATGCCGGCAAAGATTATTATGCGTTTCGATATCCGGTTGATTCAATCAAGCAGCATTTTGATTATTTTGATGAAAAAGGACGTACTTTACGTAAGCAATTTTTAAAGGCACCTATAAAATTCGGTCGGATTAGTTCACGTTATAATCCACGTAGATATATAAAATATTATGGTCGTGTCAAACCGCATTTGGGGACTGATTTTGCCGCCCCTATTGGCACGCCTATTATGGCAACTGCAAATGGTGTTGTCATCAAGAAAGGCTATACATCGGGCAATGGAAATTATATTAAAATCAAGCACAACGCCACATACAGTACACAATATTTACACATGAGTAAATTTGCCAAAGGCATTCATGTGGGCAGTGTAGTGCAACAAGGACAGGTGATAGGTTATGTCGGTATGACCGGACACGCTTCCGGACCGCATGTTTGTTATCGTTTTTGGAAAAACGGTAAACAAGTCGATGCTCTCAAAGAAAAAATGCCACCGGCAAAACCCATAGATAAAAAATTATTGCCGGAATATTTGGAATTTATTAAAAAATATAAGAAGGAATTGGATACTATATAAAATGGAAAGCGACAAAGCGACAAAGTGCGAAGTGCGAAGGGGATTGACTTGTCCTGAAATAGGTTGACTCAAAAAGTCAACAAAAATCAGGACGAGGCAATTAACTTTCAACTTTCAACATTTAACTTTTAACTCATTTCAATTAACCAAATAACCAACATCACCAAATGAAACTAAAAGGAAAAGAATTAATAAATTATTTGAACCAATATATTATCAAAAATACTTTGTTGGAGACTTTGCAGATTAGATTTGTAAAAGCCGAAGATGATACTTTGACAGCAAAAATGCCGGTCAATGCGACAGTCCACCAGCCTTTGGGATTGTTGCACGGTGGTGCGAGTGCAGCTTTGGCAGAAAGTGTCGGAAGTACGGCTTCTCATATTTTTGTTGATGCCGAAACCTATGAAGTAAGAGGTATTGAATTGTCAATCAATCATTTGCGAAGCAAAACGGAGGGCGTTATTTACGCCGTTGCCATTCCTATTCATATCGGTAGGACGACTCATTTGTGGGAAATAAAGATTACGGACGAACAGAACAGGTTGATAGCGCTTGCCAAATTGACTAATATCGTATTAAAAAAATAGTATTATGTCAGTGAATTTGCCGGATAAAAAAAAACCTTTTGTCATTTATAAAAAACCTCAATCGGGAACAGTTAGGATATGGCAACAAAAGAATACGCAACTTTATACATCGGAGACTATATCTGATAATGCATATTATTTTGTCCCTTTTGATTTTAGTAAGTATCCGGCGGTTGTATTTCATGAAGAAGATGCAGATATTTATGAAATAACGCTCAAAGATTTGAATGCCGAAGGATTAATCAATATTTCCAATCCCCTTATTCAAGATTCAGATGTAACGGAATATCAAAAAAAAGTAAAAAAGGCTATCGATTTGATTCAAAACTCTGTCCTTCAAAAAATAGTATTATCCCGTTCTTTTAAAGTTGATTTTGATGATTTTGATATTTATAATGCTGTTGCAAGATTAATGAGAACTTATGACAATTCGTATGTGTATTTGTGGCATCATCCCGAAATAGGAACGTGGATGGGAGCAACGCCCGAATTGTTGATAAACTATCAAAACGGACAAGTCAAAACAGTGTCGCTTGCGGGAACGGTAACTGATTTTTTGAATAAAGGCTATTCGAAAGACATACAAGACAATTTGATCGGCGATGCTATATTGCGTAAAGCGGAAATGCCTGATTCGTGGGGCGTAAAAGAATTTAACGAACAGCAAATAGTTACCGATTATATAGTTGAAAGTTTAAAGAAGTTTACTACAAACATAAAGGTCGGTAAGCCACAAACCGTAAGACAAGGACATTTGGAACATATCAAAACGGATATTTCAGCCATACTGCGTGGTGCCGATTTGACCGGCGTGATACGACAATTACACCCGACGCCGGCAGTTTGCGGTTTGCCGATAGAAACCGCAAAACGATATATCAAACAAATAGAGGATTACGATAGAAAATATTATACCGGTTTTTTGGGCGAAAAACGCGATGATACGGTATCGATGTATGTCAATTTGCGATGTATGGAAGTATTGACCGGTGCTTTGGTGTTGTATGTAGGTGGTGGGATTGTATCGGGCAGTCAGCCCGCAAAAGAATGGCAAGAAATACTTTTAAAATCAAAAGTACTATTGACTGGCTTAACAAATTATGATTCGTAAGTTCAATTAGTAAACGCAACTTTTGTGTTGATTAGGTTTACTATTTTATTATTTTTATTAACTTTGTCAAACCTAAATATCACATTTTGTTTATTAATAAATATTACTTCAAATTATCTAAATTAATAAAAGATTTGGCAGAAAAATCATCACCGCGTTGGGGCGTATTGTTGATTGATATTTTTCTGGTCTTAAATGCTTTTTTTGTTTCGTATCTTATTCGTTTCAATTTCGGTTTTCAATTTGATAAATATCAATTATCACCCCAATTGGTTTTAGTTGGTTTATTAGCGTTAATCAGTTTTTTAATCACCGGTTCTTACAAAGGTATCGTCCGGCATACCGGTATAAATGATGCCATAAAAGTTACAAAATCAGCAGTAATTTTGACAATATTGTTGATTGTTATTGTTTTTTTGATTCGGAAAACCGGTTATTTTCGTTCGTGCAATATACCTTTATCCGTAATAGGTTTTACCTTTTTCGTATCTATATTTTTATTATTGGCGAGCCGGATTGTTTACAAGGTTTTTCATCAAAAAATTGTGCATCATATCAAATCAAAAAATATTATTATTCACGGAGCGCATTCCGGAAAAGCGGTTTATGATGCTATTTTAGCTTCGCAAAATGCACCTTATCAAGTAATGGTATTGGTTGACGAGCGACAACAATTTATCAATAAATATATAAACGGCAAGAAAGTATTTCACCCAAAATCGGTAACATCCGAATTTATTGAGAAATATCAAATTGAAGAAGTTATTATCAGTAAACCGGAAGCCAAATCTTTGGAATTATTAAACATTGCCAATAAATATTTAGACTTGGGTCTGAAAGTTAAAACCGTACCTTTTATCAATCAGTGGATAGACGAAGAACAGATCAATATCAGTCAGATAAAAGAGCTGAATATAGAGGAATTGCTCAATCGCAATCCAATCAAAATAGATAACCCTGTAATTCAACAAGATTTAAAAGGTAAAGTAGTGTTGATAACCGGAGCTGCCGGTTCCATCGGGTCGGAAATTGCCAATCAAGTATTGCATTTTTCTCCTAAACTTTTGCTATTAATTGATCAAGCAGAATCAGCTTTGTATGATTTGCAACAGGAATTTATCAGTAAATCGTATAAGAATTTTGAAGTAATAGTTGCCGATGTCAGAGATACACATAAAATGCAGATGTATTTTAAAACATATCAACCGGAAGTGATATATCATGCGGCTGCTTACAAACACGTGCCTTTGATGGAAGAAAATCCTTACGAAGCAATTAAGGTCAATATTTTCGGAAGTAAAACGCTTATGGATTTGGCTATGCAATACAAGGTTGAAAAATTTGTGATGGTCTCAACTGATAAAGCTGTTAATCCGACCAATGTCATGGGTGCAACCAAGCGAGCTGCTGAAATATATGCCACTTGTGCGCAACAAGATACGGCGGATACCAAATTTATCATTACCCGCTTTGGTAATGTATTAGGTTCTAACGGGTCGGTTATCCAATTGTTTAAAAAACAGTTGAAAAAAGGAGGTCCGTTAACGGTAACTCACAAAGAGATTACGCGTTTTTTTATGACCATACCCGAAGCCTGTCATTTGGTTTTGGAAGCCGGAACTATGGGACAAGGCGGAGAAATTTTTGTATTTGATATGGGTGAACCGGTCCGTATTTTTGACTTGGCAGTTAAAATGATACAATTATCAGGTTATCAATATCCGGAAGAAATCGGTATCAAAATTACGGGATTGCGTCCGGGCGAAAAACTATATGAAGAAGTTTTGGGACAAAATGAAGGTGATTTGCCGACTCACCACGACAAAATAAAAATAGCCCGATTAAATAAAGTTGATTGCAAGAAAGTATGCGGCTATTTTAAAACCTTAAAAGATTATAAAAAAATGACTAATTTTGAAATAGTAAAAATTTTGAAAAAAATGATTCCGGAATTTGTATCTAACAATTCGGTTTATCAAGAGTTGGATGTAAATTAGTAGCAAGTGTCAAGTAGCAAGTAGAGACGTTGCGATCTCCACGATGAAGGTCAGGATAGAATCACGACAAATAATCAGTGTAACCAATATCATCAAATAACCAAAAAATATATAACAATGGAAAATCAAAAATCATTTAAGAGTACCGTTTGGACATTTGCAGCGCTTTATGCTATTTTAGGCATACTTTTTATGTTGATAAAATCGCCTACTGCTGATCCTAAAAATCCTACTAGTGTAGTACTGGGATTTGTTTCTTTATTTATATTTATCGGATTGCCGGTTTTGGCGGTTTGGTATTATCGTAAACAAGGCAATACCGTAACTTTGGGAAAAGCTGTAAAATTAGGCGTATTTATAGGTTTGCTGGGCGGTTTGTTCGTCGGCATTTATGCTTATATTTACTTTGCTTATATCAATCCGGCGGCAATTGATCAAGTTATGGAAATATCCCGTTCGGTTCTTGAAGAAACCGGTAAATTTACTGATGAAATGTTGGACAAACAGATGGAAATAACCAAAAAGTTTTTTGTACCGATGCAGTTGGTCGGGCAGTTATTTTCCGGTTTGTTGTACGGGGTTATTGGCGGTTTGCTCGGCGGTTTGTTTTTTAAAACGCCAAATGAGGATTATTGATATTAGTTGAAAGTTGTACTTCGGCAGGCTCAGTAACCATACTTCGGCAGTCTCAGTAACCTAAGTAAAAAGTTGAAAGTTGTATCTCGGTACAATTTTGTTCTTAATGTCACAAAATTACCCGGTAACCAAGAAAATCTGAAATCTGAAATCTGAAATCTGAAATCGAAAATCATTATTAATCCTCATTTCCTCAAATTAATAGCAGGAATATAGTTTGAAGCAACAAGCAGTCATAAAGCTCAAAGTATTCTATGAAGCATAACAAATCCTCAATTCCTCAATAAAAACAATATGCAAATATCCTTAGTCATACCATTACTAAACGAAGCGGAATCACTACCGGAGCTTTACCGGTGGATTACCGAAGTTATGCAACGGGAAAGTTTTTCGTACGAAATTATTTTTATTGATGATGGCAGCACGGATGATTCATGGCAAGTTATTTCAGACATAGCTCATAAAGATGCACAAGTAAAAGCAGTTAAATTCAGACGTAATTACGGTAAGTCACAAGCTTTAAATGCCGGTTTTAAAATAGCACAGGGTGATGTTGTTATTACTATGGACGCCGATTTGCAAGACAGCCCCGAAGAAATACCGGCTTTGTATGAAATGATTACCAAAGAAAATTATAATTTGGTATCGGGTTGGAAAAAGAAGCGTTATGATTCTAAAATAAAAAAGAATTTACCCAGTAAAGTTTTTAATTGGGCAGCCCGAAAAGTTTCGGGTTTGCAGTTACATGATTTTAATTGTGGTTTAAAAGCCTATAAAAATCAAGTTATCAAGGATATAGATGTATATGGCGAGATGCATCGCTATATCCCTTTTTTGGCAAAAAACGAAGGATACACAAATATCGGAGAAAAGGTTGTACAACATCAAGCCCGGAAATACGGAGAAACCAAATTCGGTTCCGATAGGTTTATCAAGGGTGTTTTAGATTTGATTAGCCTTTGGTTTTTGACGCGTTTTGCCAAGCGTCCTATGCATTTGTTCGGCGCTTTGGGAATATTGATGTTTTTGATAGGCGGATTGGCAACATTGACTATTTTGGTAGTCAAAGCCTACAAATTATACTATCATATACCAACCCATTTGGTAACGGATCGCCCTTGGTTTTATATTGCACTGGCTGCTATGATTTTGGGTAGTCAGTTTTTTTTAGCCGGATTTTTAGGCGAAATGCTTCTAAAAAATAATGATAAAGTGAAGCGGTATAAAATAGAGGAAATGAAGAATTGAGAAAGGGATTAATTGGTGAAAAGTGAGAAAGAGCAGTGGTGAGTATCAAATAACCGATTCGTCGGACATCAAACAAACAAATGTATAATAATCACAAAATTTGTTAATTAATATAAAAATATGTAATTTTGCTTCATAAAAATTTAATATTATGAAAAAAATAAGTTTGTTATTATTTGTATTAATGGGAGGCGTGATGCTAACGCAAGCCCAAATAGATACAGAGAAGCAAGGAGTTGTTACCAAGCCCGTTGAAAAGTATCGTGATACGATTGTAAATACGGTTCAAGACAGTCTTGTTAGACCTGATGTAGATAGTAAGAATCCGTCAGAAATTGAAAAAGAGCAACAAAGTATTTCAGAAGAAAAGGAAAGACAGCGTATATTGAGTGAAAAAGAGAAAGAAGCATCTATCGAGAAATTGAATAAGGAAAAAGAGCAAGCGGAAAAAGCACGTAAGGAAGCTGAGAAAGCTCGTGAAAAAGAAGCGCAAGCGCGTAAGAAAGCCGAAAAAGAACGTGAAAGACTGGCAAAAGAACGTAAAGAAATATTAAAACGTCAAGAAAAAGAGCATCAAAAAGCTGAGAAGGCACGTAAGAAAGCCGAAAAAGAACGTGAAAAATTGGAAAAAGAGCGAAAAAAGGCAGAAAAGGAAAGAAAACGTGCGGAAAAGCAACGTGAAAAAGAGCAAAAGAAAATGGAAAGGGAGCGCAAAAAAGCGGAAAAAGAACGTAAAAAAGCAGAGAAAGAACGCAAAAAAGCCGAAAAGCGCGCTGAAAAAAAACGTAAAGAAGCAGAAAAGGAACAAAAAAGAATAGCTAAAATCAAAGCTAAGATTATCGATAAAAAAGACGATATCAAAAAGTTGGAGGCAAAAAAATTGAGTTTGGAACGCAAATTGGAAAAACAAAAAACCAAAGGAAAATTATCGCCAAATGATATTTTGAAAAGAGAGGATAAAATCAAAGATATTGAATTTAAAATCAAAAAGGAAAAATTGGAATTGGAAAAACTTCAAAATAAACTTTGATTATTTGTTGAATGACAAAAAAAGAGGCTGTCTCAAAAGCAATCGAGACAGCCTCTTTTTTGTTTTGAAAAGATTTGGATATTATTGGTCCCACCAGAAAGGTTCAGTTACTTCATGTTGTTCCAAATTAGGGTTTTTTGACAATTCGCTGGTCGGATAGATGGGACGTCTGAACCATTGTCCGTTTAAATCAGGATTATGATTTGCAGGTAATTCAAGTCCTTTGTAAACGTCAGTTGAAAAATCATATCGTCTCATATCGTTAAATATTTCCGGATTTAGCAAAAGAGCGATATATTTTTCTTTCATAATATGTTCTAATTTTAAATTGGCAGGCGTAACATCAATAGCGGGATCGTTTAGATAAGCATCTCTTAAACCGGCATCAATGCCAATTTTATTCATATTTGTTTCAATACCGGATTTGTAAGCATCATAAGCATTTTGTGTGCTGCCAACAGATGTTGCATTTCCACCGGTAGCCAAAAATTCGGCTTCTGCTTTTAGAAAAAGTGCTTCTGCGTAGCTAACAAGAACCAAGGGAGAGTCTTGTTTAAAATAGTAGCTATTTGCATTAAATTTAGTATTTGCATTATTTCCATTTTCGGTATTACCTTCGTTACCATTTTGAGCGCCATCAAAAGTTGCAGCTCCATTATTGTCAATATAGTCATAAATGCGAGGATCGTATGCTGCGGTAGGATAAATAGAACTATTCATATAATTGACCAATTGTTCTGAAAACAAAACGGATATATTTCCTGTATTGGAAGCTAATACAACCGATGTGTGCCAGGGATTTTTTGTTTTATCATTAAATGACAGTTGAAAATCGTCAGCATTGGAGTTAAAACCGTTTTGTAAATAACCCAATACTTCATTTCCAATGCTGACAGGATCATTTATTTTGGTTAAATGCATGGCATATCGGGCTTTTAAAGTATAAGCCAAACGTTTCCATTTTTCTAAATCACCATTATATATACCGTCCCCTTTTACAACATCTAAACCCGAATTGTCAATTGCATCAAATTGACTAATAGCTATGTCTAATAATGATTGAATTTCATTATAGAGTTCTTCTTGACTATCAACTTCGGGTTGTAAATTATTTGATCCTGTTGAGGCTTGAAAATACGGCATTTCACCATATACGTCAGTTACCATACCTAAAGTTAAGGCTTTTAAGGTATTAATAACTCCTTTGTAATGAATAGCATTTTTTTCGTCTGCCAGTTCACTCATTCTTTTTAATACAAAAAGCACTTTTGTGTAATATAACGACCAAGTGCCGGCAAAAGAAGATTCGTAGTGTTGATCTATTCCGTGGTCGAAATAAGAAGCAATATGTTGTTGCAACTGTCCCATGGAATATGCTTTACGGAATTGTAAAGTTGCAGTATAGTATTCAACACTCGGAAGCATTAAATTTAACGATTGATTTTGGTCGGAAACCGTGTTAGTCGGGTCATTTACATCAAAAAAATCTTTACAACCGGATAAAGAAACAACCAGTGTAAAAGTTAAGATTAAAAATTTTATACTTTTCATTGTTCTTATTTTTATAAATTAGAAATTAAATTTAACACCAAAACCGTAAGTTTGGGTTAAAGGAATATTTAAACCGGTAAAACCGTAAGTATTGGAACCGGCAGCAAATTGACTACCTTCGGGATCAAATCCTCTAAAAGGTGTCCATAGTAAAAAGTTTCCTCCGCTTGCATTAATTTGTACTTTGTTTAGGAATGAATTTTTTATCCATTTGTTAGGCAAAGTAAAAGTTAAAGATACATTTCTTAATTTGACCCAAGAGGCATCTTGGATTAATATTTCGGAAGCACGATTATAATGACTGGAACTTCTGTAGTAATTTTCATCGATATATACGGGAGTTTCATTGGGTTTCCACCCGCCGTGTCCGTCATCTTGAACACCGTCTAAAACAACATTTTCATAGCGTTGTTCGGTTATTTTAATAGTACCGTCTCTGATAGCGTTTCTTTGTCCGGCATCGTAAACATCACCTCCTTTTTTATATTCAAACAAGAAGTTTAAACTAAAATTTTTATAATTTAAGGTATTGCCAATTGATCCAACCCAATCAGGAAAAGCATGTCCGACAACTACTTTTTCATTTGTATCTATTATAGGCAAACCGTTACTATCAATGATTCTATCGCCGTTATCATTATATAGCCATTTATAACCGTAAAGTGTGCCGGGTTCATCACCTTCTTTGACCATAGAGATAACTCCGGCATAACCGCTATCGGCATATATAAAGTTATCTACTTGATCAGGTAAGTTTAATACTTTTCCTTTGTTAGTTGACCAATTTATAGTCGTTGTCCAATTCATATCCGATTTATTCAGCCAACGAGCGCTTAAAAGTACTTCATGTCCGGTGTTTTTCAAATCTCCGATATTTTTCCAAATACTTTTTTTACCTGAAGTTTGTGATACGTGTACCGGTGCAATTAAATCGGTGTTCAGATTGTCGTAATATGTATAATCAAAGCGGATGCGATTATTCCAAAATCTTAAATCCAAACCCAACTCTGTTGTTCTTTGATTTTCGGGTTTTAGGTTAATGTCTCCTTCGGTTGTATATGGATAGATACCTCCGGTTGAACCATTATTGGTAGGATAATTGTATAATCCCCATTTGCTTCCTAAAATTCCTTCCGGTGCATCTTTACCTACATTGGCCCAAGAAAAGCGTAATTTGGCAAAAGATAAGATTTTGTTTTCATTATCTAATAAATCTGTAACTATATATGAAACATTGACCGAAGGATAAGAGAATGATCTGT
>JALVKK010000069.1 GCA_027033875.1 Flavobacteriales bacterium | reverse complement strand
CGTAACGACGGCGATGCTTTTAGCGAAGCGTCTTTTACATCTCCTGCTTTATCACCGAATATGGCGCGCAATAATTTTTCTTCCGGTGTCGGGTCGGATTCGCCTTTCGGTGTAACTTTACCGATTAAGATATCACCGGGTTTTACTTCCGCACCGATTCGAATCATACCGTTTTCATCCAAATCTTTGGTCGCTTCTTCGCTGACGTTGGGAATATCGTTGGTCAACTCTTCTTGACCTAATTTGGTATCCCTTACCTCCAAGGCGTGTTCAACTATATGCAAGGAGGTAAAGTAGTCTTTTCTGACGACATCTTCGGAAATAACGATAGCGTCCTCAAAATTATAACCGTTCCAAGGCATAAATGCTACACGGAGGTTACGTCCCAGTGCCAATTCACCCTCATCGGTTGCATAACCTTCGGTTAGAACTTGTCCTTTGGTAACTCTGTCGCCTTTTTTGACAATCGGAGTCAAATTGATAGTTGTATTTTGATTGGTTTTTCTAAATTTGACCAAATTGTAAACTTTTTCATCTTCGTCAAAACTTACCAATCTTTCTTCTTCGGTACGGTCGTATTTGATGATAATTTTTTTGGCATCTACGTATGTTACGACGCCGTCGCCTTCGGCGTTGATTAAGATACGAGAATCTTGCACCAATTTTCTCTCCATACCTGTTCCGACTATGGGTGCTTCGGGTGTTAGTAAAGGAACGGCTTGCCGCATCATGTTTGATCCCATCAATGCCCGGTTGGCATCATTGTGTTCCAAGAACGGAATCAACGAAGCCGATATAGAAGCAATTTGATTGGGCGCTACGTCCATATAGTTTATTTCTTCTTTATCGACTACGGGAAAATCACCCTCTTCTCGGGCAACCAAATGTTTGGGTATGATATTACCGTTATCGTCTGTGGGTGTTTCGGCTTGGGCTATTTTCATACCTTCTTCTTCCTCTGCGGTTAAGTATTTAATAGGTTGATCATAAGCCACTTTGGTATCGTTTACTTCCCGATAAGGTGTTTCGATAAAGCCCATATCGTTGATTTTGGCAAAGACAGCCAATGATGAAATCAAACCGATATTCGGACCTTCAGGTGTCTCAATCGGACACAAACGCCCATAATGTGTATAGTGAACATCACGCACCTCAAATCCGGCACGTTCTCTGGATAAACCTCCGGGACCGAGTGCCGATAAACGACGCTTGTGTGTAATCTCAGCCAGTGGATTGGTTTGATCCATAAATTGAGACAATTGGTTTGTCCCAAAGAATGATTTGATAACCGATGAAAGTGTTTTGGCATTGATCAAGTCAATGGGTGTAAAGACTTCGTTATCACGCACATTCATTCGTTCTCTAATGGTGCGGACCATACGTGCCAAACCGATACCGAACTGTTGAGACAGCTGTTCTCCTACGGTTTTTACACGTCGATTTGATAAGTGGTCTATATCATCTACTTCGGTTTTTGAATTGATGAGTTCAATCAATTGTTTGGTAATGGTAATAATATCCTCACGTGTCAGTACTTGTATGTCGTGAGGTATATCCAAACCCAGTTTTTTGTTGATTCTGTAACGACCGACTTCTCCCAAACTGTAGCGTTGGTCGGAGAAAAACAATTTATCGATAATACCGCGGGCTGTTTCGGCGTCCGGCGGGTCTGCGTTACGTAACAATCTGTATATGTATTCAACCGCTTCGGTTTCCGAGTTAGTTGAGTCTTTTTGTAAGGTGTGATATATAATAGCGAAATCGGACTTTGAAATATCTTCTTTGTGTAGCAAAATGGTTTTGGAGCCGGAATCCAGAATATCTTGAATATGCTCTTTTTCAATAACGGTATCACGGTCCAAAATAATTTCGTTACGTTCTATCGAGACTACTTCGCCTGTATCTTCATCGACAAAATCCTCATGCCAAGTTTTGAGCAAACGAGCTGCCAATTTACGACCGACAACTTTTTTCAAACCTGTTTTACTGACTTTGATTTCATCAGCCAAATCAAAAATTTCCAAAATATCTTTATCTCTTTCATATCCGATTGCTCTGAGTAGCGTTGTAATAGGCAATTTCTTTTTTCGGTCGATATAAGCATACATCACGTTGTTGATATCGGTTGCAAATTCGATCCAGGAACCTTTAAAAGGGATGATACGTGCTGAATATAATTTGGTTCCGTTGGTATGCATGGATTGTCCGAAAAATACACCGGGAGAACGGTGCAATTGCGAAACGATTACCCTTTCGGCACCATTGATAACAAAAGTTCCGCGCGGGGTCATATAAGGGATAGCACCGAGATAGACATCTTGCACAACGGTTTCAAATTCTTCGTGTTCGGGATCGTTACATTCCAATTTTAGGCGTGCTTTGAGCGGTACACTGTATGTCAATCCGCGTTCTATACATTCGTGAATAGTGTATCTGGGCGGGTCCACAAAATAGTCGAGGAATGATAATTCGAATTGATTACGGGTATCCGTAACCGGAAAATTGTCCTGAAAAGTTTTGTATAAACCCTCATTGTTACGATTTTCGGGTTTGGTTTCCAATTGAAAAAAATCTTGAAAGGATTTTAATTGGATAGCCAACAGATCCGGATATTCCGGAATGTGTTTAACAGATGAAAAGTTGATTCTGTTATTGGTATCCTTTATAGGTAGTTCTTTGTTTTTATTTGTCATATTGGTAGGACAAAATTAAAGGTTATCAAAAAATTAAAACGGCTGAGAATCAGCGTAAAAAGAGTCGTATATATTTTATATGCAAAATGGTTTAGGTCTATCCCTATACTAGTCGGGAAGACCTAAACCAAAAAATGATTCTATGTTAGAACTACTTGAGTTCTACTTCCGCTCCGGCTTCTTCCAAAGATTTTTTGATGCCTTCGGCTTCATCTTTAGAAACAGCTTCTTTTACAGGAGCAGGCGCACTGTCAACTACGGCTTTTGCTTCTTTAAGACCTAATCCGGTAAGCTCTTTGACTAATTTAACTACTGCTAATTTAGATGAGCCGGCAGCTTTAAGAATGACGTCAAACTCTGTTTTTTCTTCGCCACCGCCTTCGCCGCCGCCTGCTGCGGGACCGGCTACTGCTACTGCTGCTGCTGCGGGTTCAATGCCGTATTCTTCTTTCATAATATCGGCTAATTCGTTAACTTCTTTTACTGTTAAGTTAACTAATTGTTCTGCTAATGCTTTTAAATCTGCCATTTTCTATCGTTTTTATTGTTTAATATTAATTTTTATTTATTGTAGTGTTTATTCAGACTTCTCTGATAAAGTTTTCAATATACCGGCCAGTTTACCACCGCCCGATTTAAGAGCGGAAATAACATTTTTAGCCGGTGATTGTAACAATCCGATTAATTCGCCCAGTAATTCTTCTTTGGATTTAATGCTGACTAATGTGTCTAATTGGTTGTCGCCTACATAAACGGATTCTTCAATCCATGCGCCTTTTAAGACGGGTTTTTCAGATTTTTTTCTGAAGTTTTTTATAATTTTTGCAGGTTTGTTTCCGACATTGGACAACATTAGAGCCGAATTACCTTTCAATACTTCTCGCAACTCACCGAATTCTTTGTCCGAATTATCCATAGCTTGTTGCAACATCGTATTCTTTACCACTTGCAATTTGACTTCACTACCGTAACAGGCACGACGTAAATCGGAAGTGATTTGAGCATTTAAGCCCAGAATATCGACAATGTATATAACTTCGTAATCGGATAGTTTTCGGGTTAATTCTTCTATTAATTGAGCTTTTTGTTCTCTTGTTCTCATTGTTAGATGTTTTGGGTCTTAATTAGACACTTTTAGGGTCAACTTTTATACCGGGGCTCATCGTTGATGATAAGCTGATACTTTTCATATATGTACCTTTGGCTGCCGTGGGTTTTAATTTGTTTAAAGTTGTAATCAATTCAGCGGCATTGTCTTTCAGTTTATCGGCGGAAAATGATTTTTTGCCGATAGCGGCGTGTACAATACCGGTTTTATCTACTTTAAAATCAATTTTACCGGCTTTCACTTCTTTGACAGCTTTGCCGACTTCCATCGTAACCGTGCCGGTCTTAGGGTTTGGCATCAAGCCGCGCGGTCCTAAAATTCGTCCCAGTGGTCCTAATTTTCTCATAACAGCAGGCATGGTAATGATTACATCTACATCTGTCCAACCACCTTTGATTTTGTCAAGGTACTCGTCCAATCCGACATAATCGGCTCCGGCTGCTTTTGCTTCTTCTTCTTTATCGGGGGTAACCAAAGCCAAAACTTTTTTATCTTTTCCGGTTCCGTGCGGTAAAGTTACCACACCGCGAACCATTTGATTGGCTTTACGCGGGTCAACGCCCAATCTTACGGCAATATCAATTGATTCATCAAATTTAGCGTTAGATATATCTTTCACTAATTTGGTTGCTTCTTCCAAAGTATAAACTTTGTTTTTATCTAATTTTGATAATGCTTCTCTTCTTTTTTTACTTAATTTTGCCATTTTCTAAAATCTTTTAATTAAAAGGATTATCACCTTGAACAGTCAATCCCATCGAACGGGCTGTTCCGGCAACCATTTTCATAGCCGATTCTACGCTGAAAGCGTTCAAATCGGGCATCTTGTCTTCTGCAATTTGTCTGACTTGTTCCCAAGTAACACTGCCTACTTTGTTTCGGTTTGGTTCGCCGGATCCTTTTTTGATTTTAGCCGCTTCCAGTAATTGGACGGCAGCGGGTGGCGTTTTGACGACAAAATCGAATGATTTGTCTTTGTAAACATTAATAGCTACGGGCAATACTTTTCCCATTTTGTCTTGCGTACGAGCATTGAACTGCTTGCAAAACTCCATGATATTTACCCCTGCGGCTCCTAATGCGGGTCCAACCGGTGGCGAAGGATTCGCTTGACCTCCCCGAATTTGTAATTTGATTACTTTACTTACTTCTTTTGCCATTTCTGATATGTTTTTTTACAAAAAAAACTATTATTTGTGGAAGCTTAATAGTTTGATATGCGTAACAGTTTATATTTTTTTTACTTCAAAATATCCTAATTCAAGCGGTGTTTTTCTTCCGAAAAATTTCACCATAACGATAACTTTCTTTCTATCTTTATTGACTTCTTCGATATTGCCTTCAAATCCTCTGAAAGGACCGTCGGTTACCGTTACAACGTCGCCAACTTTATAGGGTATGACAAGGTTTTCATCGTTCATAGCCAATTCGTCTATCTTACCTAATATTCTGTTGACTTCTTTTTTGCTCAAAGGCATCGGATCGCCACCTTTGACACCACTCAAAAAACCCATAATACCGGGTATGGATTTGATGACGTGTGGCAATTCGCCTGATAAATTGGCTTCTATATAAATATATCCCGGAAAAAGCGTTTTATCTTTGTTGATACGTTTGCCGTTTCTGATTTGTACGACTTTTTCGGTAGGCACAAGTATATCACCAACGTAATCTTGCAATTTGTTACGTTGAATTTCATTTTCAATGAGCTTTTGTATTTTGGCTTCTTTGCCGCTAATCACTTTAACGACATACCATTTTTTGACTTGTTCACTCATCGTTTCCTAGCTTTTTATCAGCTTATAATAAGCCTGCAATACAAATCTGAATATGTAGTCAACGATTCCGATAAAAACAGCAAAAATTGCCGAAAAGACTGACACAACAATGGTCATTTTATAAACTTCATCCCATTTGGGCCATACGACGTGATTTTTCAATTCCTCGTAAGCGCCTTTTACATATTCTTTTAAACTTTTAAGCATTGCTGTAATTTTATGTATTAAAAATAAATTTGCACGGGAGGAGAGACTCGAACTCCCGACACCCGGTTTTGGAGACCGGTGCTCTACCAACTGAGCTACACCCGTTTGTCAAAAAAGGAACACTTATCCCTTTTTATAGAGAATTTGAAGCCCGAAAACGGGCTTCAAATTTCCCAAAAATTCTATTTTAAAACTAAATGCTAGTCTAAAATTTCAGTTACCTGACCGGCACCTACCGTTCTACCACCTTCACGGATTGCAAAACGCAAACCTTTATTGATAGCTACGGGGTAAATCAATTCAACTTCGATAGTCAAGTTATCGCCGGGCAATACCATTTCAACACCGTCCGGTAAGTGAATTTCACCTGTAACGTCTGTTGTTCTCAAATAGAATTGCGGACGGTAGTTATTGTGGAAGGGTGTGTGTCGTCCACCTTCTTCTTTTTTCAAGATATAAACCTCCGCTTTGAATTTTTTGTGAGGTGTGATAGAACCGGGGGCAGCGATAACCATACCGCGACGGATTTGGTTTTTATCGATACCGCGTAATAACAAACCAACGTTATCACCGGCTTCACCACGGTCTAATATTTTACGGAACATTTCAACTCCGGTTACAACCGATGTCAATTTTTCGTTACTGATACCTAAGATTTCAACCGGGTCGCCGGTATTGATAACTCCGGTTTCGATACGGCCTGTTGCAACCGTACCACGACCTGTGATAGAGAATACGTCTTCGATAGGCATCAAGAAAGGTTTTTCGGTATCTCTTTCCGGTTCGGGAATCCACTCATCAACGGCGTCCATTAGTTCTTCGACGGTTTTTACCCATTTGTCTTCACCGTTCAAAGCACCAAGTGCAGAACCTTGAATAACGGGTGTGTTATCACCGTCATATTCGTAGAAACTCAGCAGATCGCGAATTTCCATATCGACTAATTCTAACAATTCTTCATCGTCAACCATATCAACTTTGTTCATAAACACAACAATTTTAGGCACCCCAACTTGACGAGCTAAAAGAATATGTTCACGAGTTTGCGGCATAGGTCCGTCAGTAGCGGCAACTACCAAGATTGCACCGTCCATTTGAGCGGCACCCGTTACCATGTTTTTAACGTAGTCGGCGTGACCGGGACAGTCAACGTGAGCGTAGTGTCTTTTATCGGTTTGATATTCTACGTGTGCCGTATTAATCGTAATCCCTCTTTCTTTTTCTTCGGGAGCATTATCAATAGCGTCAAAGTCTTTTTTTTCGGCAAGACCTTTTTTTGCTAAAACTTCTGTGATTGCAGCGGTCAATGTAGTTTTACCGTGGTCAACGTGACCAATGGTACCTATATTAACGTGCGGTTTGGTTCTTTCGAATTTTTCTTTAGCCATAATACTAATTTTTAATCTTTATTTTTTTCTTTTAATTAAGCTCTCCTTAGAGCCAATGACGGGATTTGAACCCGTGACCTCTTCCTTACCAAGGAAGCGCTCTACCCCTGAGCTACATCGGCCTTATGGTAGAGCGGGAGACGGGATTCGAACCCGCGACATTCAGCTTGGAAGGCTGATGCTCTACCAACTGAGCTACTCCCGCAAAAAGCTTTGTTTACTTTTCGACTGCCGAAGCACCCGAACATCGCCGGGAGCGCCACTCCCTTTTTTGTGGTGAGGGAAGGATTCGAACCTCCGAAGCTTGCGCAGCAGATTTACAGTCTGCCCTCGTTGGCCACTTGAGTACCTCACCATATTATTTATCATTATTTCAATCAAGAGCCGATGGAGGGACTCGAACCCACGACCTGCTGATTACAAATCAGCTGCTCTAGCCAGCTGAGCTACATCGGCATGATGCCCATCATAACGGTTTGCAAAGTTATAAACTTTATTTTTATCTGCAAAGAAAAAATAAGTATTTTTTTAATTATTTTTTTATCCGTTTTTTGCAAGGGCAAAAATAAAGGTTTTAGAATTAACCGCCAAAATAAAAATATTATAATAATTTAAGCCTTATGGCGCTTTTTATACATTAATGTATTATAATATAAAAAATGTCAATAATGTTGTTCCGGCTGATTCAGCCTCATTTTAACCGGTTTGTTATATCTCCGGATAAAGTTGAAATGTTTTGTTCGAAAATTTCTTTAGTAGTTTATTTTTCTCCAATTTGATGTTACAATTGATGATTTCAAGTTTTATCATTCATATTGTAATGATATATAAATATAAAAAAACCACTCAAAACAAGTGGTTTTTTTTGTATTTTTGGGAATAATTAATTGGACGGCATTATGAACAATGGTATTAATCCGTTAATTCCGGCAATAGCGATAAAGTCCATTTTACTGTTCCGCCGGACGTATTTACTTCGATTATTGATCCGTTACCCGTAGCTTCATTCAAATCAAAATCAAGTCCTCCGTTCCAAGTTTCGGAATAATTCGTATTGGACACTTCCATCCATTGACCGTTGGCTAATACCCACATTATTGTATGGTCATGGATAACGGAATTTTCATTGACAGAAATATGGACATCTCCGTTTTGATTTTTATAAATCGTTCCCGAAGGGGACATATCGATGATTCCTTCACGCTTGATTTTTCCGTCTCCGGAATTATTGATTTCTTCCCCGGAATATGATAAAGTACCGGTTCCGAAAGTGACTGTGCCGTCTTTTGAAACATGCACATTTACTTTTTTAGAGCTTTGAAATTCAGGATAGGTATTGGTAAAATATAGTTCCAAATCTCCTAAGTATGAATTATTTAATAAATTATTTTCTTTTTGCTCTTTTTTACATCCTGCATAAGCTAATGACAGGGCGACAATACCTACGATTAAGAAATGTTTTGTTTTCATAATTACAAGGTTTTATAGATTAAAATTTAACAAATTCGACTCTTCGATTATTAGCTTTTCCTTCGGGTGTGTCATTACCGGCAACGGGTTTGTTTTCTCCCCAGCCTTTTGAAACCAGGCGGTCGGCGGATATTCCCATTTCCATAAGTTTATTAACGACGGCTTGGGCTCTTTTTCGGGAAAGTTGCAAATTATATTTGTCATTTCCGTCACTATCCGTATGTCCTTCAACGCTAAATTTCAATTCCGAATGATTTTTCATCAATTCATAAATTTTATTTATTATGCCCATTGATTCGGGAAGCAATACGGCACTGTTTACATTAAAGCGGATTCCGTTGGCAACGATTTTTCCATCTTTCAAAATACGATCGTAATATTTTACGCCTCCCTTGGCAATTCTTACATTTTTTATGTAGAAAGGGTTATCTTCACCGGCATAGTATGTATAAAATGATATTCCGGAAGGGTTAAAATCAATTCTTGGCACATTAATAAGTCTTGTGTCATCCATATAAATTTTCAATTTTCCTTTTGTGTATGCAATTGAGATATGTATCCACCTGCGTTCTGCTACATTTTTTTGAGGATATTCACTTACGATTTTACCAAACCCGATGCTGTTATAATTTATAGTAAAATAGTCAAATCCCGAGATACTTACGGAGGGTTGGTGTTTGATATCGCGAAGATAAACCCAAAAAAGATAGGAATGGCAATATAAATCAAATTCTACGGTAAATATATCGGGTAGATAGTCGTTTGATGCATTTTTTATAAACGGCATAATTTTTGGTTCCCCGCTTCTTAGCATAATAACTTTGTCGCCACCAAATTCTGCGATTTCCACTTGACCTTTTTCCAAGTCCCAACGAGAGGGGAATTCCCCGTTTTCTTCATCTTCTAAATTATCCTCAAAAATAATATTATCTCCCGGAATAAAATCATATTTAGCCCATTTCAAGAGTGGTTTTTGAGTTTTTATTTCTAAATTATGACCTCTTGAATTAACCGATTGTTTTTTGTTGTCTTTTTTTTCTTTGACAGATTTTTTTTTCTTTTTTTTATGAAATAAACCCTTGATTCCTTTTTCAAGCTTGTCATATCCTTTATCTATACTTTTATTTACTTTTTCATTTATACGTTCATCACCTTTTTGCTTAATAACTTTACCGGGATCTGTAACTTGTGCATAAACAAAGGAATTAATAATCATTAAAAAAGAAATGGTAAGAGTATAAGATTTTGTGTGTTTCATGGCATAATTATTTAATATTTATACCACAAAATAACGGAATAATTACGCTTTATTTCCTACCCAATAGAGTAGTTTTTTTAATGAGATAAAGAATTATTGCATAATATTTGCTTTTCTCACAGCTTCAATTCGGTTTTTGACATCTAATTTTAAAAAAATATTTTTGATATGATATTTTACAGTATTAACGGAAACAAATAATTTTTCGGCTATTTCACTGTTTTTTAATCCTTCTGCTATTAAAAATAAAACATCCGTTTCTCGTTCGGTTATATCATATTTTTTTAATTCATTAATAATTTCTTTTTTTGTTTGTTCTGAAGATATTGTTGTATATTTTTTAAAATTATCAATTTGGTTAATATATTCAAAAATTTCATTTTTCATTTTTTCAATTTCCAAATTTTTATGTTTTTTGAATTGATAATAAATGATGATTATTGAAATGGAAGTAATCAACAAAAGGATCATGATTAATAACTGAAGTATTATTCTTTTCCTTTGGACATTTGTTTTCAGTTGTAATATCTTAATATCGGATTCTTTTTCTTTTAATTGATACTTAGCTTCCAAATCGTTTATTTGTTGGATATTTTCTTTTTTAAATAAACTGTCTCTTAAACGATAATGGTATTTTAAAAACTTATTGGCTTCTTTATATTTATGTTGAGATTCATATACTTCCGAAAGCAGTTCGACAATTTCGAATAATAATTTGGAAAATTTGATTTTTTCAGCCTTTTCAAGAGCATTTAATAGATACTTTTCTGCTTGGTTATAATTTTTAACTGAATAATAATATTTGCCTAAATTTCTAAAAGTCTGAACTTCGCCGGCAATGTTATCATGATGTTTAAATATTGTTAAAGCTTTTTCAAAAAAAACTTTTGCACTATCGGGATATTTATTTCTATAATATATGTTGCCGATATTATTCAAAACAGTTGCTTTATTAATATCTTCATGAAGCGTATTATATATTTTTATTGATTCGGAGTAATAATGAAAGGCGGAATCCAATTTATTTTCACTTTCATATACAACCCCGATATTGCCCAGGACGCGGGCTTTTGATTTTTTTTCGTTACTTATATTTAGGGCGTATTTATAATATTCTATAGCTTTTGCTTTACTATTAATATTCTGATACAGTACACCTATGTTATTATAAACAAAAGCCATTGATGCTGAATCTTTTTGTTCCTTAAATATATTCAAGGCTTCCAAATATTTTTCTACGGCTTCTTCATATTTTCCGTTAATTTCATTGATTACGCCTATATTTGTTAATTCTTTCGCCGCTTTGATTTTGTCTAGATATTTATATATTTTATATGCTTTATTGAAATATTTTAACGAAAAATTATAATTTGATTTACTATAATATATCAGTCCTATTTTATTATAATAATCGGGTAAAACAGAATCGGGTAAGATGTCGATAAATAAATTATCAATTGTTTCTTCTAAAATTAAAAGTTCTTTATTTGTTTTATTATCCGAAGATTTAACTTCTTCAATAATCTTGTTGATTCTCAATGAATCTACATGTGAAATCTGAGATTTATTACTTTTTAATTCTTTCTGATTACAGTTAATAACAGAAAAAATAAATAAAACTAATAATATATATTTCGAAATAAATTCTTTCATATTGAAAAACTGTCGATTCTTTAAACACAAAACTCTATTTATTTGATATTCAAAGATATAAAAATTTCAGGAAAAGTAATGCAAAATACTTTTTATTAGTTCAATTTTGTCCAAATTGGATAGAATGGTTGTTTTCAACAAGTGCATACGCCATTTTCTTAACCTTAGCCGCCCACTCATGTCGTGATTTGCTTTCGTCGAATGTTTGCCATGGTATGGGTTTGCCGAAAATTATCTTTATGGTTTGATTTCTTTTTTTGAGCAATTCTCTAGAAAGCCAAAATAGTTCAATATTCGCTTTAACACCCAATTTTCGTCGCCAACTTGCTATGCGATAAAAAGTTTTGGAATTTTCGGTCGGGATATAAAACGGCATTACGTCTTTTTGATATTTGCGGGCATACCGAACAAAACCGCTGCGCCATAAGCCGTCGTCAGGTTTGCCGTTATATTTGCGCATCACTTCACCGGACGGAAACATAGTAACCGGAACCGTATTGTCCGACAAACGTTCTTCTAACAATTGCCGGTCTTTTTCGGTAATTTTGCCAAACACATTAATCGGGACTAAAATGCCGGATAGGGGTTTTACAGCCATTAAAACTTCATTTGCAGGATGATTGATACTAGTAAATCCAGCTTGTTTTAACGCATGCACCAAAACAAAAAAATCTAAACCGCCCAAAGCATGATTTCCCACAAAAATCAAATTACTCCGGTTTGGAATATTTTCAAGCCCGATGACTTCAAACTTTAAGTTCATCTCTTTATTGATAGCTTCTACAAAATCAAAATCTTGTAAGTGTGATGTTTTTCGTAACAACTCATTCAGGTCTTTTTCTTTAACCCACCAACGAATCAAATTGATTACAAAATCGGGCATATTGGCTACGGTTTTGTTTTTTTGCGAACGGATGATTTTTTTGATGTCTATTTGAATTGTTTGATGAACGGTTGGTTTGTTTTGTTTCATTGATTATTTGTTCGATAATGATTATTTATGTGGAATCCTTTCAATAACAAGTAGTTTTTTTGGTTATTTATATGTTATCGAGGGCGTGAGATCAATGACAGAAAAATATACTTTATTAAATTCTACTTCTCTTTGTCTTTTGTCATATACCCTTTGTTTTTCACGACTCATAGAGTTATATATTATTACCAAATCTTTCTCAGATTCTTTCAATTTTCAGTATTAATGATTATTTAATAGAAGAGCGATTGCTACAAATATAGACATTTCTTGTGAATATATGGCTATTTTGTCGGTTCGTAAACTAACCGTAGCATAAGCATTTTGTTTGAAAATACCATCATTTGATTTCTAATCGGAGTTCTTTGTTAAGAACTTATTGCAATTCAAATTTAAGAATAACCGGTATCATTTTTTAATGGTATTTTTTATATTTTAACTTTTTGCCGTAAATTTGTTTTTCTAAATTTTTATTTAATGAAGATATCGTATAATTGGTTAAAACAATTTATAGACATTGATTGGCCGGCTGAAAAGACAGGTGAATTACTTACTGATTTGGGACTCGAAGTTGAAGGAATTGAAATTTTTGAATCTGTAAAAGGTGGCTTAAAAGGCGTTGTAACCGGTAAAGTCTTGGAAGTTTATAAACACCCCAATGCCGATAAATTATCCGTTACCAAAGTAGATTTGGGGACGGGCGAACCGGTGCAGATAGTTTGTGGTGCGCCCAATGTTGCCGAAGGGCAAATAGTACCGGTGGCAACGGTGGGAACGATTTTATATGATAAAGAAAACAAAGAATTTAAAATCAAAAAAGGTAAAATCAGAGGAGAACTAAGTTATGGAATGATTTGCGCCGAGGACGAATTGGGTTTGGGCGATAATCACGATGGCATTATGGTTTTGGACGAATCGATAGAAGTCGGAAAAAATCTCAGTGAGGTTATGGAGATAGAAACCGACCAAATTTTTGAAATAGGTTTGACTCCCAATCGTGCCGATGCTATGAGCCATTTAGGAGTTGCCAGAGATTTGAGAGCCGGTTTGATACATCTCAACGAGAATGTTTCGTTTGATACGGCTTCGGTCTCAAAGTTTAATATTGACAGTAAGACGCGTCCTATACAAATAGAAATAAAAGATAAAGACAAATGTCCGCGATATGTCGGGATTACGATAAAAAATGTCAAGATAGGACCTTCACCGAAATGGATACAAAACCGCTTAAAAGCCATTGGTTTATCACCCATAAATAACATAGTTGACATAACCAATTACGTGATGCACGAATTGGGGCAGCCTTTACACGCTTTTGATGCCGAAAAAATACTTGGTCATAAAATTGTTGTAAAAACAGCCGAACCGGATGATACACTGGTAACTTTAGACGGTATTGAACGTCGATTGCACCCTGATGATTTGATTATTTACAACGAAAAAGCGCCTATGGTTATAGCCGGAGTTTTAGGTGGTATAGATTCCGGTATTACCCGAGAAACAACGGATATTTTCATAGAAAGTGCTTATTTTGATCCGGTAACGGTTCGTAAAGCAGCTAAAAGACACGGACTGAATACAGATTCGTCTTTCAGATTTGAACGGGGGGTTGATCCGGATATGACGGATTTTGCATTGAAAAGAGCCGTAACATTAATAAAAGAATATGCCGAAGCTGAAATCATAACCGACTTGATTGATGTTTATCCTAATAAAATCGAACCGTACAATATTTCATTATCTTACGATTATTTGAACATTTTGACAGGTAATAGAATTGATAAGAATATTATTAAGAATATATTAGCCTCTTTAGAAATAAAGATTACTTCCGAAACTGAACACGGTCTTAATTTAATTGTTCCCTCGTACAGAGTTGATGTAACCCGTCCGGCTGATATTGTAGAAGAAATATTGCGGGTTTACGGTTATAATAATATTGAATTTTCAACTAAAATAAATGCCAGCGTTGAACCTTCCGATAAGTTAGCTTCTAATAAAATTGAAAATATTGTAGCAGAACTATTGCTTGCCAGAGGTTTTACCGAAATCATGTCTAATTCGCTGACGACACCCGAATATATTGAATTATCGGATCAAATTGATGAAAAATCAACCGTAAAAATACTCAATCCGTTGAGTTTGGATTTAAGTGTATTACGTCAGTCTATGTTGTTTAGTGCTTTAGAATCCGTGGCTTATAATATGAATCGGAAGCAATCGGATTTAAAGTTTTTTGAGTTCGGTAAAATTTACAATCAATATGGTAAAGCTAAATATGTCGAAGAAAAACATTTGTCTTTGATAATGACCGGCAATCTCGTATCCGAAAACTGGATGGAAGTTGCGCGACATACCGGTTTTTATCATATAAAAGGGCAAGTTGAAGCTGTTTTGAAACGATTCGGTATTCAGGATTATAAATTAAAACCTTGTAATAATGCCGATATTCAAGAAAGTATTGTTTTTGAAGTGGCAAAAAGACCTATTGTCTATTTAGGGAAGGTAAAGCCGACTGTAAATAAATATTTTGACATCAAAAAAGATGTTTATTATGCCGATTTTCTTTGGGATAATTTAATGGAACTTATCAAATCATACAGCAATATTGCATACAATGATATTCCAAAATTCCCTTCTGTCAGACGAGATTTGGCATTGGAAGTAGCTAAAAATGTCAGTTACAAAGACTTGTACGATATAGCTTTTGATGTAGAAAGAAAACTACTGAAAGCCGTCGATTTGTTTGATGTCTATGAAGGTGACAAAATACCGGAAGGTAAAAAATCTTATGCTTTGAGTTTTATTTTGCAAGATAAACGCAAAACTTTGAATGATAAGCAGATAGATAAAGTTATGAGTAAAATTTTCCAAAATTTTGAACAAAAATTCGGCGCCAAACTTCGTAAATAATACCAAAAGGAATTGTTTTTTACCCCAAAATAAATTGGAATATTATTTTTTATCAAGGCAAACGGTTTCGTGTATGGTTAGTGGCGGCTTTTATTGCTCTTATTTTTCATTTTAGAACTGTCTTTGATAAAATGCAAAACGTTGAAATTCAACGATTAACTGCTATTAACTATACAATATGTTAATGTTTGTTATTCGTTTTTCAATTTTTTTATTTCGTTTTCTGTTAATCCTGTTATTTCACTTATCAATGATAGATTTAATCCTTTTTCAAGCATCTCTTTAGCTATTTCAAAATTTCTTTCAATTTTTCCTTTTTCAAGATACGTGTTTTTGATATTTATTATATC
>JALVKK010000068.1 GCA_027033875.1 Flavobacteriales bacterium | reverse complement strand
ACTTAACCGCAGTTCGAAGCTTACCGGTTTGGGTTTACAAATATTACAAGTCAAAACACCTTCATTATGAAATTTTGCCAGTTGAAGATTTTATATTCCAACCGGATTACTTTGATACAAATGAAAATTATCAAAAAATGATGCGTTATTACAAGCATTATAAGTACATGTTTGGTAAATAATATGCAAAACCGGATGTTCGGATTTTTATTACTTTTGCGGTGCTTATGAAACGGATAATAAATTTTTTCAGAATACTATGGCGGATTTGGTTTGTCATTGTGGCAGGGCTACCCGTTATTATTTTTTCTCCGTTGATCTATCTCGCCATTGTGTTTGAATGGCAAAAAATCTTTAAATTTCTCAAATATATTTGGGGCAATTTGATATTGTTTTTTATGGGTTTTCGCATTAAACTCGAAAACAAAGCAAATATTGATTTGACCAAATCTTACATTATCATCGGCAATCATACATCGATGTTGGATATTATGCTGCTGCTCAAAGTGCTTTATTTACCTTTTGTTTTTGTAGGAAAAATCGAATTGAGCAAATTACCTGTTTTCGGGTATTTGTACAAAAAATCCAATATTATGGTCGATAGAAAATCGCCCAAAAGTCGCAAAGAAGTCTATGATCAAGCCGTCAGCTTTATCAATAAAGGCAACAGTATCGCCATTTATCCCGAAGGTGGGGTGCCAGACGATCCTAATATATTGCTGGCACCTTTCAAAAACGGTGCCTTTCGAATGGCCATTGAGCATCGTTTACCGATCATTCCAATGGTATATTTTGACAATAAACGCCGGTTTCCGTATGATGTTTTTAAAGGCGGACCGGGGGCTTTACGGGTAAAAATTCTACCGGTTATCAAAACAGACCAATTGACCTTGGCAGATGTCGATGAGTTAAAAAATTATACTTACAACTTGATTTACAACGAATTGATGAATGATAAAATCCGTAAAGAGTTTTAAGGCTTGTTTGATGTCGGATGCCGCTTGTTGTTCGGTTAAAAATCAATCTCGTAATTCAAATTTTTGTCACGCAGCAAATGTTGTAATTGTTTTTTGCTTTTAAACACGTTGACTAACAACTGTTTACCCCAACCTATTTGACGGGTGTATTCTCTAAAACTTTGGTGTTTCCAATCAAAATCTTTTTGCCAAAAATGAGTAGGTGAAACATAGAAATAAGTATATGTGTAAATCAAACTGCTCTCGTTTGCTCGTTGTATCAAATTGTCTTTGTGAGCCGGCGCCATAAGCGTGGTATGATACCGGATTGCTTGCGCTTTAAATTCCTCGATAAATGTATTATAAACAGGAATGATTTTATCCAAACTGAAATTGTGATATGCCGTATCCCCTATTTTGGAAATCGGTCTGATTTGAATAATATCGATGCCGTATTTTGCGTAAACCTTAAAAAAGTCTTTGAGTTCGGTAAAATTATCTTCGTTAAAAGTATAATTGATTCGCAACAACAAATTGGGATTTGTTTGTTTTATGTCGCTAATGATTTGCAACGCCTTGTGAAATTTTTGATAATCCCCTTTTTGCATCATTTCTTCATAAGTATCTTGATAGATTCCGTGCAACGAAACCGTAATTTCATTTAAGCCGTTATCGACCCATTTTTGAAGTTTTTCGCGTGTCAACAGATTGGCATTGGTTGTCAACGAAATATGTGGCACGGCATATTGTTTTCCCAGTTCAAAAACCCTGTCCAGATGCTTGTAAACCGTAGGCTCTGCACCGCAACCTACTTGAAGTTTTAAGGCTTGTGGCAGACTCTGACGTGCCCAAAGGTCCAGATCTTCACGGC
>JALVKK010000067.1 GCA_027033875.1 Flavobacteriales bacterium | reverse complement strand
ATATTTTAGTATTTTCATCCATCGGTTATCAAACAGTTGAAAAAACCGTTAATAAAGGCGGCGTATTGAATATTACCTTAAAAGAAGGTGCGTCACAACTTGACAAAGTTGTTGTTACGGCTATGGGAATTAAGAAAAATGAAAAAGCGCTAGGGTATGCTTCACAACAAGTCAAGATGAATAATCTAAAACAAATTAATCAAAATGCATTAGCCAATTTACAAGGGCAAGTTTCTGGAATTCAAATTAACCGGTCGTCCGGTGCGGTCGGTGGCGGTATTGATATTTTGATACGTGGTGTAAAGTCTTTGGACCCTAGTGTCAATAACCAACCGTTGATTATTGTTGATGGTGTACGGGTAAACAATGATATAATAGCCGGTAATGTATTACCTTCGGCAGGAAGTAACGCGCCTAGCAGCAGTGAACAATTTTCATTCTCAAATCGTGCAATAGATCTCAACCCCGATGATATTAAAAGTATCAACGTATTAAAAGGGGCAGCAGCAGCGGCTCTATATGGTATAGATGCTGCCAATGGTGCTATCATCATCACAACTAAAAAAGGTATAAATGGTAAGCCACAATTTACATTTACTACTAAAATAACAGCAAGTAAAGTTAATAAGTATATTGAATTGCAAGATAAATGGCGAGAAGGTCGCGGTGGAATTTCTAAAATTACGCAAGACCCGAATCATCCGGATATTAATCCTACACAAGTAGGCGGTTACGGAGCACAAAAAGGATATTGGTTGATCAATGGCGCTACTTACAGTTTTCATACTTGGGGACCGGAATACGGTGATGACCCGACTATGACCTTTCATGATATTTATCGTGATTTCTTTAAAACCGGTATTGGTAATAATATAAATTTTAGTGTAAAAGGTGGTAAAGACAAATATAAATATTATATTTCATTGGCTGATAATATGAATTCCGGTATCGTTCCGAACACTGATTTTAACAAAATTAACGCACATATCAGAGCTGAATACCAATTGACAAATAAATTTAATCTGGAAGTTTCATCTTTGTACACCAAATCAAACGGCAAACTGCCAAACAATGGCGACAAATCTATTATGAGTTCTTTGTCATATTGGTCTCCGACTATTGATGTTAACGATTGGCAATTGCCGGACGGTTCACAAAAAAATTATACAAAATATTGGATTGATAATCCTCGTTATTTTGCCGAAAAAAGCAATTTACAAACAGATGTTGATCGCATTATAACCAGTGCAAACGCTAAATGGGATATCAGCAAAAATTTAAATATTAATTATAAAATATCCAATGATCATTATGTTGATGCTCGTAACCGCTTTGTCCCTGCTGATTTAGATGTAGGAACACAAGTTAAAGGTTTTATCGTAAATCAAAATATCAGATTTAATGCTTTATACTCATTATTATTGGCTAAATATAACTATGAGCTAAATAATAACATTAAATTTAATTTTATTACCGGAAACGAAATCACCAAACAGTACAGAACTTTCGATAGCCAACGAGCCGAAACCTTAATATTACCATACCTAAATAATATAACAAACGGTGAAAACTTTTTTGCATATAGTAAAGGAATCGGTAAAAACAGAGTAGGTGTTTTCGGAGAAATTGATGTTTCATATAACGATAAATTATTTATATCCGTTACCGGTAGAAATGACTGGAGTTCTACCCTGCGAAAAAAATACAGATCATTCTCTTATCCTTCGGTCAATGTTTCATATATAGTTACAGATTTATTAGATAATGAAAACAAAATCTTATCTTTTGCCAAATTACGCTTTTCTTGGGCCAATGTAGGTAAAGATGCACC
>JALVKK010000066.1 GCA_027033875.1 Flavobacteriales bacterium | reverse complement strand
TAAATATATCAGGGTAAAATCTTTGCCTATTCATACAATATTACAAACGCAAATCACTTTGTTCTTTCGAATAAATTGCTTTAACATCATAAATCAAGGCGTTCTTATTGGTATATTTTTGCAAATCGAGGTTTTTAAATTCGTTATGTGCCACAACTGCTAAGACAGCATCATATTTTTTGTCGGAATTTTCAATATCGGAGATTAAATCCAAATCGTATTCATCTTTTACCTCTTCGGGTGATGCCCAAGGGTCAAAAACATCGACGTTTATTTGATAATCTTGCAGTTCGCGGACAACGTCAATGGCTCTCGAATTGCGAATATCCGGACAATTTTCTTTAAAAGTAATACCCAATACCAAGACATTGGCATTTTTGATTTCCAAACCTTTTTTGAGCATCATTTTAACGGTTTCTTGTGCGACAAATTGCCCCATACTGTCGTTGAGACGGCGTCCGGCTAAGATAATTTCGGGATTATAATCGAATTCTTTTGCTTTATGCGCCAAGTAATAAGGGTCAATCCCTATACAGTGTCCGCCAACCAATCCGGGACGGAAGGGTAAAAAATTCCATTTGGTACCGGCAGCTTCCAAAACTTCTATGGTATCAATCTCCAACAAACGGAATATTTTGGAGAGTTCGTTGACAAAAGCAATGTTGATATCGCGTTGCGAATTTTCAATGACTTTTGCCGCTTCGGCTACTTTGATAGACGAGGCTTTGTGAGTTCCTGCAACAATGATACTTTTATATAATCGGTCAATTTCTTCGGCAATTTCCGGTGTAGAACCCGAAGTTACTTTCAAAATTTTTGTAACCGTATGCTCTTTATCACCCGGATTGATACGTTCGGGCGAATAACCGGCATAAAAATCAGTATTAAATTTCAAACCGGATACTTTTTCCAAAATAGGCACACATTCTTCTTCGGTCGCTCCCGGAAAAACAGTTGATTCATAAATAACAATATCGCCTTTTTTCAAAACTTTTCCAACGCTTTCACTAGCTTTGTAAAGCGGGGTTAAATCCGGAATTTTATGTTTGTCAATAGGTGTAGGTACCGTAACGATATAGATTTGCGCATCGGCTATATTTTGTAGTTTATCAGTTAAAGACAGTCCGGTTTTTTCAAAATCGTTTACCAATACACTTTTTAATTGCGCTTCGGATACTTCCAAAGTATCATCTATCCCTTTTTTAAGTTCGGCAACACGTTTTGAATTGATGTCAAAACCCGTAACTTTATATTTGGTTGCAAAAGCAGCCGCTAATGGCAAGCCCACATATCCCAAGCCGATAATGGCAATCTTTTTGTTATTCATTGGTTATTAATTTTAGGTCTATAATTAAAATTGTTAATTTTGAGCCACAAAGATAGAATATATAAATATAATTGCAAATGAAAAACACCGGTAAAGATAATATTTTTCGCATCGTCATTTGGTTAGTATTTTTAGTAGGCGGTGCTATTCTAAGCATTTATTTTGACAAAATTTATTTTTATGATTGGTTCAACAGTACCAAATTTCATATAGTTTCGTTGATTTTTGGTTATTTTTTATTAAAAACAATTATCAAAGTTAGTCGCAATACGGGCCGATATTTGGCCAAACACGGTAGAGAAGGCGACTTACCGCCGTTGGAAGTCAATAAATTGGTAACTACGGGTATCTATGCTTGCATGCGACATCCGATGCACTTCGGACTAATATTCTTTCCGTTAGCCTTTGCCTTATTAGTGGGTAGTCCGGTTTTTATCATGATTTTAGCGCCTTTGGAAATGCTTTTAATGCTGGTGATGATTAAATTTTACGAAGAACCGCAAGCTC
>JALVKK010000065.1 GCA_027033875.1 Flavobacteriales bacterium | reverse complement strand
GGTTTTGTTTGCTATCTTTCAGGTAAGCGGCTTTTCTGACAAGCAGTTCCGCAGCTTCAATTTCGGTAGCCATATCTGCAAGTTTGAAAGCGATAGCTTGAAATTTACTAATCGGTCTGCCGAATTGTTCACGTTCTTGGGCATATTTTAAAGCGGCTTTGTAGGCACCTTTGGCGGTTCCCAAGGCGTTGGAGCCGATAGAAATACGGCCTCCGTCCAATATTTTAAGCGCTTGTACAAAACCATCACCTACTTCGCCCAAAATATTCTCTTTAGGCACACGGCAGTTGTCAAAAATCATTTCTGCCGTTTCGCTGGCGCGCATGCCTAGTTTGTTTTCTTTTTTACCTGCCGAAAATCCGGGGGTGCCACGTTCTACCACAAATGCCGTAGCATTGCGGCGTGCACCTTTTTCGCCGGTACGGGCTAAAACCACGGCTACATTACCGGTAATACCATGTGTGATAAAATTTTTAGCACCGTTTAGCACATAATAATCACCGTCTTCTACAGCTGTTGTGCTCATACTACCGGCATCAGATCCGGTATTGTGTTCGGTTAAGCCCCACGCACCAATCCATTCTCCCGAAGCCAATTTTGGTAACCAACGCATACGTTGTTCTTCATTGCCAAATTCATAGATGTGATTGGTACACAACGAGTTATGCGCTGCTACAGACAAGCCGATAGATGGGTCTAATTGTGATAATTCGTCAACAATGGTTACGTAGTCTTGGTAGGACAATCCTGATCCGCCGTATTTTTCGGGAATAACAATTCCCATAAAACCCAGTTCGCCGAGTTTGTGAAACAGTTCGACCGGAAATATTTGTTTTTCGTCCCATTCCATATAGTAGGGCGCAATATGTTGCTTGTTAAAATCACGCACTGCTTGCGCAATATGTTGCTGTTCTTCAGTTAATTCAAAATTCATCATCGTTTAAAGTTTTAAAAATCGTAATATTTGTTTATGCTTATTCGCCGGATAATCCGGAACTTTTAATAAATCGTCAAAATTATGAAAAGTGCCGTTTAAAGTCCTATACGAAACGATTTTTTTTGCCAATTGGTATGTAATATACGGATTTTTTGCCAATTCTTTGATATTTGCCTTGTTCAAATCTATTTTTGAACGGATTTTAGCGGGATTTTCAATTTTATAATGTTGCCATAGTCTATTTATTGTCTCCGAAGATAATCCGTAAACATCATTCAATTGTTCTTTTACGCTGAATCCGCCTATGAATTGACGATATTTAACGATACGTTCTGCTAATCTGTCACCTATGCCGTATATTTTTTTCAGTTCTTCAACTGTTGCCGTATTGATAGGTCTTTTGACAATCTTTTTACCGGTTTTATACGTATTTGTTTTAAGCACAAAGTTTTGTTTGATTTTTGCTACGACATCCGGTTCCAAACCGTAAACTTTATTTAATTGCGACATATCTGTAAAGCCACCTATGGCATTGCGATATTTGACAATCCGTTTGGAAAGTACCGGTCCTATACCGTATATACTTTGCAAGTCTTCAGCTGTTGCCAGATTAATATCGTTAGTTGTCAACGGTTTACGATTGTTTGGATAGTCGCTGTTATTAAATTTATAGGTAGGAATTTTGATAAAAGGTTCCAGCTTTGAGAACAATGAATCCGATAACTCTGCGACTTGTTTAAACTCTTGTTTGGATTGAAAATATTTTCCGATTTTTCTAAATGCCGTAACCTTATCAATTTGTTTAGGAGATAAACCCAAAACATAGCCTCTATAATCAGATAAATAGTTGGGGTTGAAGGGATAAATTTTCGGTTTTTGTTGTTGTAAGGCGATTTT
>JALVKK010000064.1 GCA_027033875.1 Flavobacteriales bacterium | reverse complement strand
ACAAAGGTGACTGAGTGTCCCGACAATAGTCGGGATGTACCGAAGTCACCGAGGCCCCGGCATCAAATAACCAAATAACCGATTAACCATATAACCAAAAAGATATGAAATACAGAATAGAACACGACACCATAGGTGAAGTCAAAGTCCCTGCCGACAAATATTGGGGCGCTCAAACCGAACGATCACGCAACAATTTTAAAATAGGTCCCGCAGCTTCCATGCCGCGTGAAATTATCGATGCCTTTGCCATTTTAAAAAAAGCGGCAGCTTATACCAATCACGAATTAGGCGTTTTACCTAAAGATAAACGTGATTTAATTGCACAAGTTGCCGACGAAGTATTGGAAGGCAAATTATACGACCAATTCCCGTTAGTCATTTGGCAAACAGGCTCCGGAACACAAAGTAATATGAACTTTAACGAAGTTGTTTCCAACCGGGCACACGTCTTACAAGGCAAAAAATTAGGCGAAGGAAAAAAATACATACATCCGAATGATGATGTCAACAAATCGCAATCGTCTAACGATACTTTTCCTACGGCTATGCATATTGCTTTGTATAAAAAAATCGTGGAAAAAACCATTCCCGGATTAGAATACATGCGCGATGAACTGAATAAAAAATCCAAAGCATTTATGAAAGTGGTCAAAATAGGTCGTACGCATTTGATGGATGCAACGCCTTTGACCTTAGGACAAGAATTTTCAGGTTATGTATCGCAAATTGACCACGGCCTTCGGGCTTTAAAAAACACCTTGGCGCATTTAAGCGAATTGGCATTGGGCGGAACAGCCGTCGGTACGGGTATCAATACGCCAAAAGGTTACGCCGAATTAGTGGCTAAACATATTGCAGAATTTTCAGGTTTACCCTTTAAAACCGCCGAAAACAAATTTGAAGCCCTTGCCGCACACGATGCGATTGTGGAAACTCACGGTGCTTTAAAACAAATTGCTGTTTCACTAAACAAAATTGCTAATGACATTCGTTTATTAGCTTCCGGACCACGTTCTGGAATCGGTGAAATTATCATTCCGGCCAACGAACCCGGTAGTAGTATTATGCCCGGAAAAGTCAATCCGACACAAGCGGAAGCCATCACAATGGTTGCGGCACAAGTTATGGGTAACGATGTAGCCATTACCATTGGTGGAACGCAAGGACACTATGAACTGAACGTATTTAAACCTATGATGATTTACAATGCTTTACAATCTGCCGACTTGTTAGGCGATGCCGCTGTTTCGTTCACTAAAAATCTGGTTGTAGGCATTGAGCCGAATTATAAACGTATTGAAGAACTGCTCAACAATTCGTTAATGTTGGTAACAGCACTCAATACGCATATCGGTTATGAAAAAGCTGCAAAAATTGCCAAAACCGCTCACAAAAACGGTACAACGCTTAAAGAAGAAGCTATTAATTTAGGTATTTTGACAGCCGAAGAATTTGACAAATATGTCGTGCCTGAAAAAATGGTAGGGGATATATAGTTGAATGTTGAAAGTTCATAATGTTAAATGTTTATAAAGTTCATAACGTTGTAGAGACGCACGCGTCTTGCGTCTGATATTATGAACAATAAAAAAATACTATTGGACCATGCCCCGTAGGGGCGACACCTTGGTAGTAAAACAATAAATAATTTCCTTTGAGCCCCGTAGGGGCGACACCTTGGTAATAAAAAATCACAGATTAATTATCATCAAAAGTAATATGCTGGTAAGCACCCAAATCCGGGGCTGCGGTTCTATCGACACCTAATAAATCTAACGGAACACTTTGTGCGGTGGTGATATCGCCTTGATTGATACAGGGCGAATCATCACCG
>JALVKK010000063.1 GCA_027033875.1 Flavobacteriales bacterium | reverse complement strand
CAAACATGTCGCACCTAACGGCGCTTAATAGGATTTTTTGTTGATTACGTTACCAAGGTGTCGCCTCTATGAGGCTCAATGGTATTCTTTTATTGTTTCATCTACTACCAAGGTTTCGCCTCTACGACGCTCATTAATAACAAATATGTGTGCAAAATATAGTCCCGTAGGGACGACATCTTGGTAGTAATTCAATTAGGATAACTGTTAAAAGCTCCGTAGGAGCGACACCTTTCAACAGAAAATGAGATAATATAAACCGAAATTTATATCCATCCGTCTCTATCTAAACTACGGTATTGAATAGCTTCGGCTATATGATGATTTTCGATATTTTTGGTGTTTTCCAAATCGGCGATGGTCCGGGCTACTTTTAAGATACGGTCATAGGCGCGTGCTGACAGATTGAGTTTTTCCATCGCATTTTTGAGCAAGTTCAAAGATGTATCATCCAGTTGACAATATTTTCTGATTTCTTTACTGTTCATTTGGGCATTGTAGTGGATTTTGTCATTACCGGCGAAGCGTTGGGTTTGAATTTTGCGGGCGGTAATGACGCGTTCTCTAATGACTTTACTCGGTTCACCGCGGCGTTCGTCGGACAGTTTGTCAAAAGGCACGGGATTGACTTCTACGTGAATATCGATGCGGTCGAGTAGGGGACCGGAAATTTTGTTCAAATAGCGTTGCATCTCCGCGGGACTGGAAGTCATGCGGCTGTCACCATCGTTAAAATAACCCGAAGGGCTGGGATTCATACTGGCGACCAACATAAAACTGGCAGGATAAGTTACCGAAAAGCGGGCGCGTGAAATATTAACTTCACGGTCTTCCAAAGGTTGTCGCATGACTTCGAGAACGGTACGTTTAAATTCGGGTAATTCGTCTAAAAACAAGACCCCGTTGTGTGCCAACGAGATTTCTCCGGGCTGCGGATAACTGCCACCGCCTACCAAAGCCACATCCGAAATGGTATGATGCGGACTGCGGAAGGGTCGTTGGCTGATGATACCGATTTCGTTTTTGAGTTTGCCGGCAACCGAATGAATTTTGGTGGTTTCCAATGCTTCTTGCAATTCCATTGGCGGTAATATACCTGAAATGCGTTTGGCAAGCATGGTTTTACCGCTTCCGGGAGGTCCTATCATGATGATATTATGTCCGCCGGCTGCGGCTATTTCCAAACAACGCTTGACGGTTTCTTGCCCTTTGACATCGGCAAAGTCAAATTCGGGGAATTCCAGTTGTTTGTAAAATAATTCTTCCAAATCGATTTGAACGGGTTCCAAATCTTTTTTACCTTCAAAAAAATGAATGACATCTAAAATATTTTCGACACCGTAAACTTTTAAATCGTTTACAATAGCGGCTTCCTTGGCGTTTTGAGCAGGCAATATAATGCCTTCAAATCCTAATTCTTTAGCTTTAAGGGCGATAGGTAAAGTCCCTTTGATGGGTTGCAAACCACCGTCAAGGGATAGTTCCCCCATAATCATATATTTTTCCAAATCATCGGTTATGACTTGTCCGGTGGCGTGCAAAATGCCTATGGCAATAGGTAAATCGTAGGCAGAACCTTCTTTGCGAAGATCTGCAGGTGCCATATTGATAATGTATTTCTTTCCGGGTAAGCGGTAACTGACATTTTGAAGTGCAGCGGTAATTCGGTAGTTACTTTCGTTAACGGCTTTGTCGGGCAACCCGACTAAATGATAGCCGATTCCTTTGTCAACATTGACTTCAATGGTTACGTGGTGGGCGTCGATTCCATAAATAGCGGCGGCGAAAACTTTTGTAAGCATAGAAATAAAAATTATACATTAATAGAAAAATAAAGTACAAAGTTAGGGATTTTTTTTGAGGAATTGATGATTTTTTTTTAAAGTCGGATATTCGATGTCGGATGTCGGGTGTTTTTTTTGATAAAGTGCTTAGTGGAAAGCGGTAAAGTGGAAAGTGCCAAGTGCGTGGTCAAACTTACAACTCAGGTCACTGAGCCTGCCGAAGTGTAACTTTCAACTTTTAACTTTCAACTTTTAACTCATTGCGTATCTTTGCAAAAAAATTAATACTTTGACACTTCAAGACATTTTACATATATATCAACAAAGTTCGAAGCAAAACGAATTGATTTCCGCTTTACAATCAGGTAGCCGGACCGGTATTGAAAACTTGCGGGAGTCAGCGTTGAGTTTTGTGTTTTCGGCTTTGTATCAGCAACAGATTCGTCCTTTTTTGTTGATTTTCAACGATAAGGAAGAAGCGGCGTATTTCTACAACGATTTTCAAAATTTGGTCGGTGAAAACCGGGTTTTGTTTTTTCCGGAATCGTACAGGCGGGCGTATCAAATTGAAGAAACGGACAACGCCAACGTTTTGCAGCGTGCCAAAGTGTTGAACCACTTGCAGTCGCGACAAAAACCGCAGATAGTCGTAACATACCCGGCGGCTTTGTTTGAAAAAGTTGTTGTCAAAAAGGAATTGATAAGCAATACGCTCAAAATAAAGCTTGGCGACAAATTGTCTATGGATTTTCTCTACGACTTGATGTTTGAATACCAATTTGAACAAGTCGATTTTGTAACACAACCGGGCGAGTTTTCTATTCGTGGCGGTATTCTCGATGTGTTTTCGTATGGTGATGACGAACCCTATCGCATAGAACTTTTTGATGATGAAGTGGAAAGCATTCGCAGTTTTGATATAGAAACGCAACTATCCGATCAAAAGCTGAAATCGGTGCAGATTATTCCAAATTTGTCCGATAAAACTTTGATACAACAACGCCAAAGTTTTTTGGATTATATCAAGAAAAACACCTTGATTTATCTTAAAGACCGGCGGGCAAGTCTGTCGGTATTGGATAAATTGTATGATAAAGCCGGTCAACAATTTGAGCAACTTAACACCGAAACGCAACACTTAAAACCGGAGGAATTATTTTGTAAAGGGGACAGTTTTGAAGAAAAATTACAAGCTTTTCAATTGTTGGAAAACAAACCTGAGCAAGCAGATGCTGTTGTAAACTTTGATATTCAACCGCAACCGGTTTT
The DNA here is from genome assembly GCA_027033875.1 of Flavobacteriales bacterium. Lineage (GTDB taxonomy): Bacteria > Bacteroidota > Bacteroidia > Flavobacteriales > Flavobacteriaceae > WGBX01. Next base: position 2,613 of record JALVKK010000063.1, on the reverse strand, counting down.
CAATAAAAGTTTTGATTTGCTGACGGAAAATTTGCAACAAAATACGGCAGAAAGTATCAGCAATGTCATTTTTTGTACCAATGACAAACAAGCCGAACGTTTGCAAGCCATTTTTGACGATATGGAAGTTGAGGTGGATTTTGACACTTTGGTTTTGCCGTTGTATCGCGGTTTTATTGATAAGGATAATCGTTTGGTGTGCTATACCGATCATCAGATTTTTGAACGTTACCACCGGTTTAAAATCCGGAAAAATACTCGCAAACAACAAGCCGTAACGCTCAAAGAACTGACGTCTCTTAAAGAAGGCGATTATGTGGTGCATATTGACCATGGGATCGGGCAGTTTGGTGGTTTGCAAAAAATAGAACGAGCCGGCAAAGAGCAAGAAGTCATCGAAATTGTCTATAAAAACGGCGACCGCTTGTTTGTCAGCATACACAGTTTGCACAAAATCAGCCGTTACAATGCCAAAGACGGTAAAGAGCCGAAAATCAACAAATTAGGTGGTGGTGCATGGAAACTGCTCAAGCAGAAAACCAAAAAACGGCTAAAAAAATTAGCATTCGATATTATCAAACTTTATGCAGAGCGCAAACTGGAAAAGGGCTTCCGGTATCAGGCGGACTCGTATCTGCAAAATGAATTGGAAGCTTCTTTCATGTACGAAGACACGCCTGACCAATACAAAGCTGTTCAAGAAGTAAAAAAAGATATGGAGAGCGAGAAAACCATGGACCGTTTGGTGTGTGGCGATGTGGGTTTCGGGAAAACGGAAGTGGCGATACGGGCGGCGTTTAAAGCGGTGGATAACGGCAAGCAAGTAGCTGTTTTGGTGCCGACGACCATTTTGGCGTTTCAACACTACAAAACTTTTAGTGAGCGTTTGCAAGATTTTCCGGTGGTGATTGATTATCTGAACCGGTTTAGAACTGCCAAAGAAAAAACGCAAATCAAAAAAGACCTTGCCGAAGGCAAAATTGATATTATCATCGGGACGCATGCGCTGGTCAATGACAAGATTAAATACAAAAACTTGGGCTTGATGATTATAGATGAGGAACAGAAATTCGGCGTGTCGGTCAAAGAAAAGCTCAAAGTCATTCGTAAAAATATTGATACATTGACGTTGACGGCAACGCCTATTCCGCGTACGCTTCAGTTTTCATTGATAAACGAGCGCGATTTGTCGGTCATCAATACGCCGCCGCCAAACCGCTATCCGATTGAAACGCAAGTCATTCGTTTTGATGAGGAAATTATCCGCGATGCGATTAGCTATGAAATTCAACGCAAGGGACAAGCGTTTTTTATTCACAACCGGATTGAAAATATTCAGGAAGTGGCGGGTATGTTGCAACGTTTGGTGCCCGAAGCACGTATCGGTATCGGACACGGGCGTATGGAAGGTAAGAAACTGGAACGCCTGATGCTGGACTTTATCAACGGTGAATTTGATGTGTTGGTAGCTACAACGATTATTGAAAACGGCTTGGACGTACCTAACGCCAACACCATTTTTATCAACAATGCACATCAATTCGGCTTGGCGGACTTGCACCAAATGCGCGGGCGCGTGGGACGGAGTAATAAGAAGGCGTTTTGTTACTTCATCACGCCACCGTACAGTGCTATGACGTATGATGCACGCAAGCGGATAGAAGCTGTTGAAACTTATACACAACTTGGTAGCGGGTTTCAAATTGCCATGAAAGATTTGGAAATCCGCGGTGCCGGTGATTTGCTGGGTGCCGAACAAAGCGGTTTTATCAATGAAATGGGGTTTGATACTTATCAAAAAATATTGAAAGAAGCTGTTGCAGAACTTGAAACAACCGAATTTAAAGATTTGCTCAAACAGGAAGGTAAAACGCCGGGGGTTAAAGTGGAAACACAAGTGGAAACCGATTTTGAAATTCTCTTTCCGAATGATTATATCGGACAGGCAACCGAACGGCTCAATTTGTATAACGAACTTGCTAACCTGAAAAGCGAAGAGGAGTTGGAACGCTTTAAACTGCAATTGGAAGACCGTTTTGGGCCTTTACCGGCGCCGACTGTTGACTTGTTGCAATCCGTACGACTGAAGTGGGCAGCGGAACAATTGGGTTTTGAAAAACTGGTTATTAAAAAAGGCAAAATGTTGGCGTATTTTGTATCTAATCCCGATTCGCCTTATTATCAATCGGCTATTTTCGGGCAAATTTTACAAAAAGTACAGCAGACAGCTTGTTGTCAATTTAAAGAAAAGAAAACACAGAACAATCAACGCTTGTATTTGGTGTTTGACGGGGTTGATAGTGTAGAAATAGCTTTAGAAAATTTGTTAGCGCTTCAGTAGGTTGCTGAGTGATTTTTGACGAAGGAAAAAATTGTATCGAAGTGACCGGGTGTTTGAGTGGAAAGTGTGGGGATTTCAGATTTTCGATTTCAGATTTCAGATTTCAGATTTTTTTTGAACCACATAAGGCACATAAGTTCATATAAGTTTTTCTTTTGTGTTCTTATGTGTCTTATATGGTTTAATTGATTTCAGATTTTACTCAGTGTTACTCTGTGAAAACATACTCTGTGCTACTCTGTGGTTAAGTCTTATTTTACCACAGAGTTTCA